>JAKLHL010000020.1 GCA_022710165.1 Bdellovibrionales bacterium
CAACGTCTGATTTCTTTATTATATACAGGGTCCTTGGTCTGTCTATAAGCCCCATAATATCAAGACCTTCTAGGTCGACATACTGTTTCTTCTTGGGTTTTTGTTTTGATGTTTTTATGTTCTTTTTCTTCATCTTAGGTGCTGAATACAAAGATCCCGCCAAAAACATCGAAGTAAATATTAACAATAAGATCTTTCTAAACATTTTCAATCAACCTTCGTTTTTTTATTTATTTCTTCTATATAACGATAAACTGGATGACTGCTTTTTATCTCACCACTTTTTATAGCGGCATACTTCTTGAACATTGCTAACGCTTCTTTAGGCTTCAACATATGGTCATAAAGAAGTATCCCATAATTAAAGTAAACTTCCGGATAGTACGGGTCATATAAAATAGCTTTATCATAAGAAGCTTGAGCTTCTTCAAAAAGCCTGACTCGCGTATATGCAACACCTATATTGACCAGCGCTTCCACCAATCTAGGATTTATCTTTAGCGATGCCTTAAGCTCGTTTATAGCATTATCATAGTCACCAGAAGAAAGAAGGAATTCGCCTAAGTTAAGATGTGTATAAGGATTATTAGGTGATTTTTCAACACCCCTCTTCAAAAGATCATATGAACGATCTTTACCCTCTATCTTTGAGACCGTTAATCCAAGGTTGGTATAGATATCTCCGCTGTCAGCTCCCTCGTCCAAAGCCTTCATGTAGATGAACCTAGCATACTCATAGTTCTTCTGGAAGTAATAGATATTACCAAGTGTAATATACGCCGGAATGTATCTTGGGTTGCGTTTTATTATCTTCTCGGCAAGCTTCCTGGCATAATTAAAATTACCCATTTCAATATAAACCAATGCCGTGTTATTGGTTATAGCATCATTATCTGGGAGGACTTCGTTGGCCTTAAGCATAACCCCAAGAGCGTTATCCTTGTTGCCGTCATTAATATAGCTTTTAGCAAGCATGGAGTATGCCTCAACAAAGCTTTTTCTATACTTTATGGCATTCTTAAAGCACTCTCTCGAGCGAGAATATTCACCAACATAAAAATAAAGCCGGCCCATATTGAACCAAATGTCTGCATCACCCTTCTCTATCAAAATAGCTTTATTAAAATAACTCTCTGCCACATTATAACTATCAAGGTCCGTGTAGCCGCTTTTTTCGAAGACAAGGGCCTGCTCCATCGCCATATTGTAGTAATCAGAGGTTGTATAGACCTTTGATCCCTCCTTTTTTACAAGTCCCTTTCTAGTAGAACAGGATTGCACGGCCATGGCCGAAAATAGAACAAGGGCAAATATCAATGTATATTTTTTATTCATCATTGCCCCACGAACCCATAGTCCACGATATCAACAGATGGACTATTAACATATATTTCTTCTTTTATTTTCTTGTGTTGGTCCGGACTGAGCTCAAACAGTCTGTCGTCGGAATATTTTGTCCAGACATTGACCGTTTTCAAACGGGAAGACTCTGATATCACCTTCTCATAATACTGAACGGCTTTTTCGTCATAAGGAGTTGCCTGAACCTTTATTTGTTCATTGTACTCACGCCTAAGTTCCTCGGTGTTTATCTCTGCAGGTCTAGGTATTGAATACAAGAACTCAGAGAATTTTTCAAAGCTCAAACCGATCATATAAAGAGAAGCAAGGGACCATTCCGTTACGCCAAGTTTAACGATATCGAGGTATTTTTCAGTTATCTCGTTAAGTATCTTCTCTTTCCTGTCATACGATGTCTTGACCGAGGCATATTCATACTTACCGACCTTAATAGAAGAATACTCAAAAAATTCCTTGTTCAGCAATCTGAACAATGCTTCAGAATTATATCCGGCGGCCGTGGTACCAGCAGGACTGCCCGAAGCCTTGAACATAGATATTGCTCTATTATATGAATCAACGGCCGGGTTCCATTTATTGGATTTTTCTAATATCCTGCCTGTTTTTACATATGCCTCCATACACCCATCAAGATCGGCCTTGTTTTTTGATACATAAGACGAATATACCTCTATGGCCTTATCATCTTTCCCGCTTTTCTCGTACAACCACGCTGCCTGCATAATGGCATCTGCTTTTTCTCTAGCGCTTTTCCTGGAACCAGAATAGGCAAGAAGGTGGCTGGCAGCGCTGACATATTCATATTTTGCCCTTCTAATTCTATACGCATTATAATGACTGTCTGGAGTATATTTCGACGAAGGATGGTTCTTTGTTATGCGCTCGTAATAGTAAACCGCCTTGTCAAAATCCAGGTCTTGCTCACACGAGATAGCTAACCTGAACATGGCATCAACAGAATATTTGCTTCTTGGGTATTTAGACAACATAACATTGTAGATAGATGATGCACTCTTGTACTTCCCAGCCTTTTCGTAAATAACACCAGCATTATAAAGTGCAGCGTCAGAATACTCTGATCTGGGGTACTGCCTTGCAAGTCTTACATATTCGTCTGCAGCAGCAATATCCTTACCTTCGTTTTCTAGACTTTGTGCACTCTTAAAAACAGACCCTGTTATAAGGCTCTTTATCTCCTTAGAATCATAGGTTGACGAGGCTATGTTCTTGGATGACAGCAGTTTATTGCTCCAATATTCAACCTCTTTATAATCCTTCCTATAGTTATATAAGGCTATCAAGTTCCTGATCGAATCACCGTAAAATTTTGAGTTTGGATATTTTTCAACAACTTTTTTATAGCCAGTTATCGCCTCGTCTATCATGTTGTTCCTAAAGTAAACCTCTGAACCCATATAATAAACTTCGTCAAGTCTTCTGCCAGACGGGTTAAGTTCTTCATATTTCTTTGTGGCAAGGATGAAGTTATCCTCGTCCACACTAGTTCTCTGTGGAGGCAACAAAGAACCATTCCTGTCTAACATCGGCCTCAATTCTTTAATATGATATTTTTTATCCTTGATCCTCAATTTAGCCTGCAAAGAGGCAACTACACCAAACGAACTTTTCTCGCGATACTGATCCTCCGTTGTATACCTCTGAACAGCAGTATATTCATTTACTGCCCCGTCGTAATCGCCAAGATTGAAAAGCACTTGTGCATAATTATATCTGGCGCCCACCATCAGCGGATCGGATGGATGTTTCTTTAGAAAATCATAATAAAGTTTAGCAGCTGTTATATATTCACTTCTTCTGCCTGTCTGATCGCCCCTTTCTTGATGGTACAAGGCTACAGAGATAAGCTGTTTCTCTATAAGGCTGTCGGCGGTTATTATCGCCTTTGGGTTATCCTTGTTCTTTTCTCTCCAAACAGAACCTTCACCGAAAAGGACTATCATTTTTTCACGTTCTTGGTTCATTGATGAATAATTGTCATACCTTCTAAGATCATTAATGAGCTTATCTTGAAGGACCGGATTATCTGGATGATATGGATATTTAGAAAGGACCAAGTTAACGGCCTCTTTTGATTCTTTGAGTCGGTCTGATTTTATGTAAAGATCACAGATCTTGGTCATTATCTCGTATTCATAATGTCTCCCGCCTATGTTCTTAAAAAAAGAATAAGCCTCACCAACGCCTCTCTCTCTCTCGGAGAACCCAACTGCTATATAGTTTTTTGCCTCGGTCTTGAAAGTAGTATTATAATCCTTGCCGTATTTCTTCTCGTTATTATCGATAAGTGTTACGAAGAAATCTGCGGCTTCGTTTATCTTCCCCCTGCTGTAATATATCCACCCCATTTTATAGAGGACGTTCTCATAGTACACAGAGTCTGGGTATTCCAATACCCTTGAATAGTAGTATATGGCCTTATCAAAATTATCTAGGTCAAAATAGTTCTCACCAATCCTTGTATATATTTCTGGCAACCTCTCGCTCCTGGGGAATTCCTCTATTATCTGGTTGAACACCTTCACGGCTTTATCCATCTGGCCTTCCTCGAAATAGGAATAGCCTAGTAAATAGAGGGCGTTGTCCCTGAACCTGTAGTCCTTGTATTTATCTACAAGTGTGCTTAGTACTCTTATCGTAGAAGAATAATCTATGTTCGGTTCTGGAGGTAGTATTTGTGCCTCACCCCTAATGAATTTTTGATATTCCTTCTCGTAGGACTCAGTCTCCCTTATTAGTTTCTGTGATGCTTCCTCAAAATATAAATTACCAAGCCGGTATAATACATCTGGGACATAGTCGCTGTTAGGGTAGTCCTTTAGATATTTCTCAAAAGATTGTATGCTCAATCTCCTGTTGGAGCCTTCTAGCACCTCTATGTTCTCAACCTTGCCCTCTAATTCTTCCTCCAGTTCCATCTTCTTTATGGTTTTTTGTCTGGCTATAATACTATCGATCTCATTAACAAATTCTTTTGAGCTTTTATAAAGATCGGCCTTGGCCTCTCTCATATCTTGAGAAAAGAGACTGAAAGAAAAAGAGCCTGCTATCAAAAATATAATGCCAGCCTTCATCATGCTACTCTGTATAACCCCTATATTTAAGATCTATGTCCTCTATGAATTGTTGTTTCTTCTCCTGTATCTCTTTTATGTTCTTGCTCTGACCTTCTTTTATTTTCCAAGTTATATCTATTTTACCTAGTTGAGCTTTAAGTCCAACGTCATCTAGCCTGTTGTTAATGATCTTTACCAACATGTTCATGTAGCTCTTTAAATACCTGTTCATAAGGTTCCTGGTTGCCACGAATTGTATTTCTTCGTCACTCAACTTATCCTTGGTCTTAACGGATAAGAGGGCTTCAACCCTTCTGTTCAGAGAAAAGTACACGTTCAGGTATTGCTTAAGGTCTTTCTTTTCTTTTACATTAAGCCAATCCCTAAAAGCCTTAGAGTAGGCCTGCTCGTTATTAAAGAAAGTAAAATCCATATTTATATCCAAGTCTCTTGGGGCGCCGTCATCATAAGGGTGAGAGACCAACCTGGTAAGATCATCTGATAATTGGAACTTGTTGAGTTCGTCAGAGAACCTTTTCTTAACCCCGCTGTATTCTTGTATGACCTCATCAAAGATAGAGTTTGCTTCCTCAAACCTTTTGCTTTCCATGTATATATATCCACGCATAGTCTTTACTTTCATAAGGCTGAATTCACTTATCTCATCGCCGTAGTCTGGCCCAGAAACGTCCGTGACCCAATTGCGATCATCAAGCAATGACAAGGCCTCAAGATGATACAAAGCATTATCGTAGTCCTTCTTGCTTATAAAAAGCATCCCCGTCTCATAAAGAGAATTAAGGTAGTAAGAAGACAATGGGTCTATTGATTGATATGAAACAAGAGCTTCCTTGAACCTGCCAAGCAAAGAAAAGACCCTTGCCTTTCCTAAGACAGCAAGGTCCTTAAGGTCTTTTACGGCGTATGGGTTGTCACTTTTACTAAGCCTATCAAATAACAAAAGTGCGTCTTTATATTTTTTATTCATGGCAGCGCAAGATGCTTTTATATAAATAGCTTTAAAATAGTACGGCGTGTTCTTATCTATCTTATCAAGGAACCTAGAGCTTAAACCACAGTCACCATTGTGAAACGAATACTTGCCTATACTATATAAAAGAGAGTTGTATGGCTCAGATAATGAGCCCTTTGTATCCTTGATGGTCTCCATTACGTCTTTAAAGAGCTTTTTATCGCCATTGTTTATTGCTATATCCACAAGCCTGGATAGCGCTTTAAAATAGGTGTCGCCGCTAGACTTTTTTGCTATATCTTTAAACTCTCTTTCAGCCTCAAAAAGATCATTGTTCAGGTAGAAAGCTTCTGCCCTTTCAACCTCTTTAACGGCAGCTGGTTGTTGTGCATAACAAAACAAAGATGCCGCATTGATAATGATCGCCAATAATAACATTACTTCTCTATCCTCTCTGCTATTCTACTCTCTATTAGAGAATCAAACTTTATGCTTGGCCTGTCTTTAAAAGACGTGAATATCGTGCCAGTTTCGTAGCTTATTCCAGAAATCATGATCTTCTTCTTGTCCGGGACCACAAAAGCAAATCTATCTTGGACCTTTATCTTATAATCCTTGAGATATTCAAAAACACCCGAAGCGCTGCCAGACACTACAGCTTCGACCAAGACCTCGTGATGACCTGGTGCTAAAAATGAACTATAAACAGAATAGTCCTTTCTTTCATGATCACCAGATTCGTAAAATGAATAAATATTTTTACCATCCAATATATATTTCAAGCTCATAATGTGGAACCTGGAGCTCATCTTATTCTTGTGCGATATCGATATATAAGAAAGAGGAACGTCGGTTGCAAGATCCTGCTTTGAGACCTCCATTAACCTCGACTTAGAATCAAGGACCTTGTCTCTCATCATCTCTATTTTTTCTTTTACCGCTTGTGTATCCATGGATTTTATCTTGTTAACTTCAGACGGGTCTACTTTAAACTTTGTAGCATTGTCCTCTACGCTGAAAACTGTGGTTTTCTTTTGCTCAGATTCATTTTTTATCTTCGTGTCTATTTTTAACGGCTTATCCTGGTCTTGTGTAAAAGCTGCTGTTGAAACAAAAGCTATAGCTATCAGTGATAACTTATATGAATTTAACATAGTTATTTATACCTCTTATATTTTCTGTCTTTGAAGCCAATTTCTTTAAACCACGTTCCGGCATTCTTATCATCGCACCTTTAGGCAGAACATGGTCCTTTTCTACTGCCAGCCCTGATATAGATGGATTATATATCCTTATTTCTTCCTTATCTATACCTAGTAAAAGCCCTATTTGAGAAACCTTGAGCGGTTTTATCAATTGAACTAGATCATATTTTGTTTTAGCAACATCATCCAGATCATCAAAGAACGCTTTTTTATTAAGATCTAGGAACAATGCGGCCAAGAACTCAGCATAGAAATTCTTGGATGCAAAACCGAAAGTGCTGCTGTTATAGTTCCTTATTATATCAACAAGATCTTTACTCCCAGTTATAGCCGATGCTTTTTTCATACCAAAACGGCCGTGGTTGTAAGAAGTAACGGCTAGAGGCCAATCCTCCCATAAATATTTGTAGCTTTGTTTTAATAGCTTCGCTGCAGCATAAGTTGAAACAACCGGGTCTTTCCTTTCGTCATAATATTTGGTTACTTTTAGATATTCTTTCCCTGTGCCCCTCATAAACTGCCATATGCCAGCGGCGCTACGGTGTGATACCGCTTTTGGATTAAAATATGATTCAACATACGGCAGCCTTGCAAGCTCTTTAGGAAGTCCCTCGTTCAGAAAAATTTCCTCTATCTTGCTAATATAGGCCCGGCTTTGATATATGCCCTCTCTAAAGCTAGAGGCTTGTCCTTTCTGGGCCCTTATCCTCCCAGCCCTTGAAGCATCCAGGAACACATTGCTGGCCTGTATGCTTGAGAACTTCCTGTATACGTCCTTGTGTAAACCAGAAAGATCAGCATTGCCTTCAACCTGGGCTTCATTTATCTCTGAAAGTATATTCCTGTATTTGTTCTTTACCACATCTATCCTGCTTTCTATTATTTGGTCCTTTATCTCTTGTGAAAACTCATCCACATCAGCAAGATCTGATGCGTCTATGACCTCGTACACGACAAAATAGTCTGTATCATGTATAACGATGTGGTTTACGTCGTATTTTGAGTATATATCTATCCAAAAATCAACAGCTCGTTCCAAGCCTTGTGGCACATTGAAATTTTCAGATATTCTTCCGTTCTTTATATATTTTGAGATATAGGCATCTTGATCTTGATAATTTGGATATACGGAACCTATAAAAATCAGGCCAGAACAAAACATGTGAATGAATAAAATTCTAAACACCCTGGTCACCTCTAATAAAAGGCTCTAGTATGCTTCCTTCCCAATCTATCATTTCATAGGCGTCACGATCATTGACCACTATAATAAAAGAATATACCGTATCAGGGCCTGAAAAATACCCGGACAAGGACCTTATTCCCGAGAGCGTACCTGTTTTTGCTCTTATTTTACCCCTAACGATGTTGTTGTTCAAACTTCTCCTTATTGTACCGTCAACACCAGATATAGGGAGGCTGTTGATGAATTCAGGTCCTATTTGGAAATCGTTATAAACTCCAGCCAGGAACTTTACAAAGTCGCCAGGTTTAGACCTGTTCATTCTAGAGAATCCAGACGCATTTACAACTTCAAAAGAGGCTGGGTCAAGTTTCATTTCCTCTAAATACTTGCCGATTATTTTGCCAAGAGCATCTTCGTCGACTGAACCTTTTACTTTATATACCAAGGCCCTCATAAGCTGCTCAGCTATAAAGTTGTTGCTGAATTTATTCATCTCTACCAATATGTCGTTAAGCCTTCTTGAGTCCATCACAAAAAGTTCTTCCAAGCCTGCTGGTTTCTTGTTCACAAAGACCTTGCCCTTAAGCTCTATCCCTCTCCAAGCAAGATGGAGTTTAAGGACGTTCTCAAAATATTTTGCGGGGTCGTCTATATTCCTATAGATAGATCTGATGCCCACGCTGCCGTCGTTGATCTTACCTGATACCACCACGCTTTTACCGAGCCTTCTGATCTCAACGTCGGTTCTTGACCTTGACGGTTCGGTCCTGTCTACCAAAATAAGGTCTGGAATTTGTGGGTCTAGTGAAACAAGGGGATTGTGGCCTGAAACTATATTAACAGCCAAAGAATTAAAATTAACTGAAAGTGCTGAGACCTTAGCGCTGTAGGCTCTGTCTCCGTTCTCTTCATATATGCTTTTTGCAGGAAAGAGACTTTCATCCAGGATTATGTCGCCCTCTATGGAGTTAACGCCCATATTTTTCAAAGTGTTAACCAGATACCACATGTTCTCTGATACAAACAACGGGTCGCCAGTCCCTTTTATGCAAAGATCTTTTTTGATATTACCGTCGCTGTCTGGCTTCTGGCCATAGACGGTGGTTTTAAATCTAAAATCCTGGCCCAAATATTTTAGGCTTGCAGCAGTAACAAGAAGCTTATTGACCGATGCTATGCTGAACAACTTGTCTTCATTTACAGAGTAAATCATTTTGCCGTTCTTGATGTCATATATGGCTATGCCAATGTTGCTCTTTTTTATACCGGTCTTTTTTATTATTTTATCAAGATGGAGGTCCGTGTTTTGGCCAGAGAACAAAGAACAACTCAACACCAATAAGGACAGAACAACAACAGCGCGCATTATGCCTCCCCCCGTTAGCCATAATAATAGCAATAGGGAAAGGTATTGTCTATATTAATACCCCTATCTCCATGTTTCTCTTTGAAAAGCCGGGTCAGGCCATCCGTCGTTATAGTTGAAAGGATTTATTTCTTCTACCCCATATCTCAAGCTCTCAACGACACTGACTATAAAACGCCATTTCATCCTAACAAGACCATCAGGCTCTATCATGCCTTTGGGCGGGTTCTCAAAAGGGCTGGCTGCCAGAAAAGCCTTCCCTGGAGCCTCATCAATACCGCTGACCCCAGAACTTTTCAGTATTACCATCCTTACAAAATTCCCGTCTTTTGTGAGAATTGCCTCAACCTCTGTTATATAATCCTTGTTGCTAAGGTTCTTTTTTACGTCAGGATGAGCCTCCACATAATCACTGACATGTTTGTTCCATACATACACGACTGAATCTTGGACCCTTCTATAAAATGAATAGTAAACAAACTCTGAGGTGTTAAGCACTGTTTTGTCACCAGGTTTGATCCCAGGCAGGTAGTCATAGGTCGTAGATTCTCCATAACCGTCACCAGTATTGGAAGACATGTTCTTTCTTTTTGCCTGTTTCCTCCCAACCATATAAGAACTTATGGCATCTTCAATATCTTGCTCCAATATGCTCTGAACACCGCTAACCCTGTTCTTTGGCCGTCCCCAATATCTAGCCCGAGTTTCCTCTTCAACCCTTCTATTGACCTTACTCAAGAACCTCGCATTAGGGTTCTGCTCTTTGTCGCCTTTCTCGTCATCAATAGATACAACCTGTCTTCGCAGGGACTCCTCAGAAACAACATACACATCCATAGGGGAGCCAAGCATGGATGGGAGATATTTAACCATGAACATGTCGCCTAAAACGAAATATAAAACAATAAAGTGGACCAAGGTGGACAGAACAAGGCATTCTATCCAATTTCTCCTGATAAAGTTCTTTTCTTTATCCTTATTCATAAAAAATTTCTTCTAAATATAAAGCATAGGCCGGAGCCGTGATCCCTGCCTTTCTCCTATCTTTTGATTCAAGCATCATTTTAACGTCCTCAACCGTATATCTCCCTATGCCTACCTCTACAACGGTGCCAACTATGTTCCTTATCATGTGCTTTAAAAATCCGCTGCCTGTAAAAACGACACTCATCTCGTCACCGTTCTCTATAAAATCTATGCTATATACATTCCTTATCGTCGTTTTTGCGTCAGTTCCTGAGCCCATGAATGCCCTAAAGTCTTTTTCCCCAACAAACAACTTAAAAGCCTTTAACATGTCGTTTCTATTGAGTTTATATTTGAGCCACCAGACCCTGTTGATGTAGAATGGGCTTCTGGTCGGGGTGTTGCTAATTAAATATCTGTATGTCTTTTTTACCGCTTTTTTTGCGTCAAAGCCCTCAGGCATGATCTCCACTTTTTTAATCGTCACATCGCTGGGAAGCTGGCTGTTTAATATTTTCTGCATGGTTAACGCACTATATTCTGACTCACAGGAAAAACTCGCGACTTGTCCATGAGCATGTACACCAGCATCGGTCCTGCTCGGATATCTTAATGTTATCTTTTTTTTAAAGACTTTTGAAAGAAGCCCTTCTATCAATCCCTGAACTGTTGGTTTATCAGGCTGTGTCTGCCAGCCAGTATAGGCTGTGCCATCGTATGAGATCGTAAGTTTATATACTTTTTTATCCATATAAAAATGATCAGATTTTCTTACTTTCTTTCCTGAAAAGCCTCATCCCTCTATAGTAAATATCAAATAAAACTCCCTGTGACAGATAAAGGACACAAAGCGAAAAAAGAACTATATGGGGATTTATTGCTGCTATCACCAATACAAGAAGGAACATCACCATGTTGGTATAGAATTCCTGTCTAATGCTTTTCTCTGGTTTCTTGTAGCTTTTATATTTTATAGAGCTGACCATCAATATCGACGTAGCTATAAGGATCGCCATAAAATAGTAGTTTCTATAATAAGTGTCTCCCATCTCCGTAAAGAATAGGAACCCCGAGGCTATTGTTACTGCGGCTACTGGTATTGGGAGTCCGTTAAAGTATCTGGGGTCTGACGTTCTGTAGCTTACATTGAATTTAGCAAGTCTTAGCGCACCTGAAGCAACATACAAGAAAACCACCAACCACCCTATTCTTGGTATGAATGAAAGATAGTGCAGGTAGGCCAATATCGCTGGCGCAACACCAAAAGAGACCAGATCAGAGAGAGAATCATATTCCCTGCCAAAATCTGTGCCGCCTTTAGTCCACCGCGCCACTCTGCCGTCGACAAGATCAAACAACGAGGCGGCTAGTATGAAATATGAGGCCATTAAATAGTCAGACTTAAGACTGCTGACTATAGAGTAAAAACCACAGAACAGATTGCCTGTAGTGAAAAGGTTGGGGAACATCAAAACCGTATTATCGACTAAACGTTTTCTCTTATTTTCCACAAGACCTCCTTTTAGGCTATCTGCCTATAAGACTTCTGCCAGTAACTTCTTCTGGGACTTTAATGTTCATATAATCGAGTATCGTTGGCATTATATCAGACAATCGACCTGGGTTAAGCTTGATGCCAGAATTTGAACCACCACCATCTATTAGCACCAACCTCACATCACCGGTCGTATGGGCTGTATGAGGCGAGTCTTTATCTCCCATTTTTTCAGCATTACCATGGTCAGCGGTCAAGAAAACAACCCCGCCTTTTTTCAAGACGCGATCAATTACAGCGCCAGCACACTCGTCTACCGTTTCAACGGCTTTTATTGCTGCGTTAAAATCACCAGTATGACCGACCATGTCACAATTAGCATAATTAACAACTATAAAATCATACTTGTCTTTATCTATCTCTTCTAAAAGCCTCTGCGTCACCTCGTATGCGCTCATCTCTGGTTTAAGATCATAGGTTGGTACTTCCTTCGGCGAATCTACCAATACCCTGTCCTCGCCATCGAACGGTGTTTCGATACCGCCATTAAAGAAAAAGGTCACGTGTGCATATTTCTCTGTTTCAGCTATTCTTAATTGTTTGAGCCCATTATTGGAGATCACCTCTCCCATGATGTTGTTAAGGGTCTGTTTGGGGAAAGCGACAGGAAGGTTAAACTTTGCATCATATTCTGTCATGCACAGAAAATAAGACACATGGGGATGTTTTGATCTTTTAAAACCAGTAAAATCATCGCTCATAAAAGCATTAGTTATCTCTCTGGCCCTGTCAGCCCTAAAATTAAAGAATATTATGACATCTCCATCGTTAACAACAGCGGTTCTATCAAAACACGCAGGCTCTATGAACTCGTCACCAACGCCGACATTATGACTGTCCTTAATATATTTAAGAGGTTCTATATCAGAGAAGGGTTCTCCTAGCGTAAGAGCGTCGTAGGCCCTTTTTACTCTATCCCATCTTTTATCTCTGTCCATTGCATAATATCTTCCAGACATGGTGCCGATCTTTCCTAAACCATATTTACTTAATATGTCTTTCAGTTCGACCAAATATCTATCACCAATCTTGGGGGCTGTATCTCTGCCATCAAAGAATGGATGAACAACCACATTCTTAAAACCAAGCTTAGAAGACAAACGAATAATAGCCTCTACATGATTTATGTGAGAGTGCACCCCTCCGTCAGAAAGGAGGCCCATAAGATGAAGATTTGAGTTATTTTTCTTGGCTGTTTC
>JAKLHL010000200.1 GCA_022710165.1 Bdellovibrionales bacterium
TTAAGAGTAAAGCTCTTTCCGCTTATTACAACTTCGCCGCAGCCAGAAACACAGCACTTACCCATGCCTCTTGCAACAACCGCTGCGTGAGAGGTCATACCGCCTGTAGCGGTCAAGATACCCTGTGAGGCTACCATGCCCTTGATGTCTTCTGGGCTGGTCTCGTGCCTTACGAGTATTACTTTCTTGCCAGCATTTGCCCATTCTTCAGCGTCTTTAGCGTTAAACACTATCTGACCTGTAGCGGCACCCGGAGAAGCTGGAAGCCCTCTTGCTATCTTTGTCTTCTTTGCTTTTGGGTCAAGTGTTGGGTGAAGAAGCTGGTCTACCTGCTCAGGAGCCACTCTTAGCACTGCTGTTTTTTCATCTATGAGCTTTTCGTCCAACATATCGCATGCTATCTTAACAGCGGCGGCAGCTGTACGTTTGCCGTTCCTGGTCTGTAGCATGTAGAGTTTGTTCTTTTCAATAGTGAACTCAACGTCCTGCATATCCTTGTAGTGTGTTTCCAAAAGATCGAAAACATCTGCAAGTTCCTTGAACACTTTTGGCATTATGCTCTCAAGTGTAGGGAGCGGATTTGTTGGGTCTATGCTTGCCTTGTTTATAGGCTGAGGGGTCCTTATACCAGCAACAACGTCTTCGCCCTGTGCGTTGATAAGGAACTCACCGTAGTGATATCTTTCGCCGGTAGATGGGTTCCTGGTGAAAGCAACACCAGTTGCGCAATCGTCGCCCATGTTACCGAATACCATGGTCTGTACGTTAACAGCTGTTCCCCAGTCCTCGCTGTAACCATGCATCTTCCTATAAACTTCAGCTCTCTCGTTCCTCCATGACCTAAAGACAGCCGCAATAGCGCCCATCAACTGGTCCTCTGGGGCCTCTGGAAAGCTAACGCCCATAGTCTCATGCACCTTGCTCTTGAAAGCAGCGCAAAGGTCTTTAAGGTCGCTGGCTGAAAGATCTGTATCAAGCTTAACGCCTTTTTTCTTTTTCATCTCTGTAAGTATGTGTTCTAAAGCATCGCTATCCATACCCATTACAACGTCTGAATACATCTGGATGAACCTTCTGTATGAGTCATAAACAAAACGTTCGTTACCAGAAGCCTTTATAAGCCCTGTAACGACACTGTCGTTAAGACCAAGGTTAAGTACGGTGTCCATCATTCCAGGCATGGAAACCCTTGCTCCGGAACGAACAGAGACAAGCAAAGGATTGTTGGTGTCGCCGAATTTCTTTCCGGTGGTCTTCTCAACTTTTGCTATTGCTTCCCTTATTTCCCTCTTAACTTCATCTGTGATCTTTTGACCGCTCTTATAATAGTCGTTGCAGACCTCTGTGGTCACTGTGAATCCAGGAGGCACAGGAAGCCCTATGCGGGTCATTTCCATCAGGTTAGCGCCCTTGCCGCCAAACAGGTTCTTGTCCTTTGAATCGCCTTCGATCGTCTTGTTCCCGAAGTAATACACATTCTTTCTACTCATCTTCATATCTCCTTTGGTTTATTTATCTATATGCCAAGCTTTTGATTAATATAGCTAGGCAGATTTTCAACACTTATTCTTTCCTGGGCCATTGAGTCCCTCTCACGCACCGTAACGGCCTTGTCTTCCAGCGAGTCAAAATCCACTGTAACGCAAAGCGGCGTACCTATCTCGTCCTGTCTGCGATACCTCTTGCCTATAGAGCCTGTAACGTCATACTGCATGTTGTACTTAGTGCTCTTGAACAGAGTGTCGTATATCTCTCTTGCATACCCTTCCAAAGGCTCTTTCTTCATCAAAGGAAGTATCGCAAGTTTTATAGGAGCAAGCTTGTAACTAAAGCTAAGGACCGTCCTTTCGTTGGCTGGGTCCTCTCTGTAAGCATCACAAAGTACGGCCAGAAGCGACCTGTCACAGCCTGCAGAGGTCTCTATTATGTATGGTATGTATTTTTCGTTGGTAACCTCGTCGTTATACATTAAGTTCTTGCCAGAAGTGTGCATGTGGCGTTTGAGGTCGAAATCGGTCCTGTTATGGATACCTTCCATTTCCTGCCAGCCGATCGGGAATTCATATTCTATGTCGTAAGCATCTTTTGCATAGTGAGCAAGCTCACCTTTTACATGCTGATGAAACCTTAACTTATTAGCGTCTATACCAAGCCCTACATAATATGCCATCCTCTGCTCTTTCCAGTACTCCATCCATTTTTCGTCTTCGCCGGGTTTAACAAAGAACTGCATTTCCATCTGCTCAAATTCCCTGGTCCTGAAAATGAAGTTCCCCGGCGTAATTTCATTCCTGAATGCCTTTCCTATCTGTGCTATACCGAACGGCAGCTTTTGCCTCATTGAACCTTGTACGTTCAAGAAGTTAACATATATGCCCTGAGCGGTCTCTGGTCTAAGATAAACTACAGAGGCGCTGTCCTCTATAGGGCCCATAAAGGTCTTGAACATCAAATTGAACGATCTTGCCTCTGTTAGTTCTCCGCCACAGGCAGGACATTTGCCTTTTACCTCTACCTTGTCTTCCCTAAAACGTTGTTTGCACTTTTTGCAGTCCACCAAAGGGTCCGTAAAGTTCTCGACGTGGCCGGAGGCTTCCCATACTTTTGGATGCATCAGTATAGAAGCATCAAGGCCCACTATATTACCCCTGCGGGTCATCTCGCTCCACCAAAGGTCTTTTACGTTCCTCTTTAGCTCAGCGCCTAAAGGGCCATAATCCCAACAGCTGTTAAGGCCTCCATAGACCTCTGAGCTCTGAAAGATAAAACCCCTTCTTTTGCATAAAGAAACGATCTTGCTTAGATCATCAACCGGCATAAACCTTTACTCCTTTAAACTCAAGCCGGGTGCAAGTTTTGTATGAAAAAATATTTAAGTCAAGGGCGGGCTTTAATAAGTTAAAAGAAAATAAA
>JAKLHL010000201.1 GCA_022710165.1 Bdellovibrionales bacterium
TATTCTTTCCCGTCGCTAAGTTTTACGCTTATCTTATCTGCCCCGTCTATTACGTGATTATTTGTTATTATGTAGCCGTCCTTGTTTATTATAAAACCTGAACCAAGGGCCGTACTCTTTCTTTCTCTTGGCATCTGCTGTCTTGGGTTCACACGTCTTCCCATGAACTGTTCGAGCATCTTTAGCATCTCATCGTCGTAAAAGCCCTGTCCGCGCATTTTTATGGTCTGAGAAGTAAAGATGTTAACTACCGCCGGGTTCACCTCTTTGGTGAGTTCAACAAAAACGTTCCTTGCCCTGTAGATGTCTGTGTTCTTAACACTGCTGGAGGCCTGTTTTTTTTCATACCAGACCTGCTCAGAGCTAAGATCTACAGCTCCAAATACAAAGACAAGTACGAGCGCAAGTAGTCCCGCAAGTAAAAAGTTAAGATTTTTTCTCTTCATCTCTTTTCACCTCATTTACGTATGTAATGTGTAAGTGATAAAGGATATTCTCCATAAGGTCGTTCTCATCCTTAGTGAGATTACCCTTAGTTTTTTCTTTCATTATCTCCAAAAGGTCTATCTGCTGTTTTGCAGAAACAAGGTTCTTTTCCACCTTTTGAGTTAAAGGATTTGGCGCAAGACCCAAAGAGCAGTACGCCGACGAAGCCATGGACATCAAGAAAGTAGAAAAATCTATTTTCATCTCTGTCATTTAATTAAGCCTCCATTAATTTTTTTATCCTATCTTCTGTTGCTGGATGGGTCATGAATAAAGATAGCAAAGACCCTCCGCTGATAGGGTTCATTATGAACATGTGAGCGGTCTCGCTTGAAGCGTGTTCAAGCACAAGACCTCTTTTAGAAAGTCCGTCTATTTTTCTAAGAGCGTTGGCAAGAGGAGTGCCTGTACCAATAAGTTTTTTTGACCCCTTGTCTGCCATATATTCCCTGGACCTTGATATAGCGGCCTGTATCAACGCCGCTGCTATAGGCGCAAGGATGACCATCAGTATGGTGCTAAAAAGTCCGCCGCCACGATTATCCTCGTTATCCCTGCCAAAACCGCCAAAGATCATCCCCCATTTTGCTATCATCGCAAGATGAACTATTGCAGAGGCTATGACTGCGGCAAAAGTGCCGACAAGTGTGTCCCTGTTCTTTATGTGCGTAAGCTCATGGGCTATAACGGCCTCAAGCTCTTCGGAGTTAAGTGAATCTATCAAGCCTTGGGTGGCTGCAACTGCCGCATGCTTTGGGTTCCTGCCGGTAGCAAAGGCGTTGGGGGCCCTGTCCGGTATTATGAAAACGCCTGGCATAGGAAGCTCTGCCTTTCTTGCAAGCTTTTCAACTATCTCATAAAGCCCGCTTGAGTGGCCGCGCTGTATTGCTTGTGCCCTGTACATTTTAAGTACTATCTTATCGCTGAACCATAGGGATATGACGTTAAATATCAAGGAGAACACTAAGGCGGTAACAAGACCAGCCTCTCCGCCTATCACACTCCCTATTATTAGCAGGAGCGCAGAAAGCAGTCCTATCAAAAGGTACGTCTTAAGAACATTTTTCATTTTATATTACCCTCCACAATGAACAAATTAATTCATGGGGAAATATAGGTACTGATAAAGCCAAAGTCAAGGCCGCTTGCCGTTTTAAATATTCACTGGTAAAGTTTTAAATATGGGAAATTTAAGATGGTTTGTGGTGATGACAAAGCCCGGCAAACAGGACGAGGTAGTAAAGCGTCTTGGCGGTGCAGGGTTCGAGGTCTTTGACCCAAAGCTAAGACAGTACAGCCACAAGAGAGCACAGTATGTGACAGGAGTACTTTTCCCTCTATACACATTCGTAAAGCTGGACATAGAAAAAGACCACCGTCTTATAAACTACACCCGCGGGGTCTTAAGGATACTTGGTATTGGAGGAGTTCCCCATCCAATAAGCGACACAATAGTGGAAAGGATAAAGAACAGCTGTGACGAGAACGGAATAATAAACGCAAAATATACAGAAGAAGAGATAAAAAAAGGCGACAGGGTAAGGATAACAAGTGGCCCGATGGAAGGAGTGGAAGCTGTGGTCTCCGGCCTTTACAGTGATCAGCAAAGAATAGAGATATTAATGGACCTTCTAAAGATATCCATCCCGGAAAAACACGTTAAGAAAGTCTAGTTCAATACCCCTTGCACTCAAATGGATATGGTGTTAAACAGCGGGGTATCACAAACTCAGGAGAATAAAAAAAATGGCCACAACCAAATCCCCTATCCACCGTGATGAAATAGATCTTGTAGAACTTTTGGGTGTTATTCTAAGATGGAGAAAAGCTATAATAATAACAGTCCTTTCAATAACTGTTTTAACAGTCTTAGCTCTTTCTATCAAAGAGCACTACCGCTTTAACCCAAAATACTTTGGAGAAGTTAAACAGGATGTGTTGTTCGCTACAAACAATTTCTATGACAAAAAAACCGACCTAAATAAATATAAAAAATTCATAACAACTGTATTATTCCCAGCCAGCATAAACACACCAAAATTTGAAATAAACGTATCTAGTGGGTCAAACCTGTACTACCTTTTTGAGACAGAAAACGACATGAACCTTTTCACAAATAGATACAACACATTCTCAGATACACTTTACGGGCTTTTGGTCTCTAGGAACAATCTAAGCAGTGTTCTTGTAGAAAATTGTAAAATGCTTTTTTCAAAAAACATCCAATTTACAGGTCCTAAAGACATAAGTTTGTTCTTTGACGATACAAGTGATATAAAGAAATGCAAAGAATACAACCATTATATAAATGTGGCACAGGACCATTTCACTTATGCTTTTGGCAACACCATCGAGATAGGCGACACCTATATGGACTTCCTGTCCAATTTCATGAATAGCAGCCCCGAACTGAACAAAATAAAT
>JAKLHL010000202.1 GCA_022710165.1 Bdellovibrionales bacterium
ATTGCGGAGGGGACAAGTACTGCAGTACTGAGCTTAAAGAAGCTGTGAACAAGTACAGGGTCGAAGTAACTGGTAATATACTATTCAATATTGAAAAGGAACTAAGACCAAAAAGAATAAGGAAGGAACAAAACACCGCTGGTTCAGATCACTTCTTAAGGATGCAGAAAGAACATGAAAGTACAGCACCTATAAGATCAAATGGACTCAGCAAGGAAGACTCCCTTAAGCAGTCCAAGATAGTTAACGAGTTCGACGAGTACGCATCAAAGGTAAATCAGTTAGTAGAGACCTTCAATGCCCAATTAAAGAACACAAAATATAAAGACAATTACCTGGAGTCCAAAAATTTTAGACTGGTCAGCGAGTATAGTGATGCTTTAAAGGATTTCTTTAGTTCTGAAGATGGGACACAGCTGATAAAAGACTACTATACGGCACTCAACAAGCTTTCAGAGGCTTACCCGATCTCAAGGTTCATAATGGCGAACGAAGACCTGGCAAAAGAGTTCTATCAGGACCCAGTAAGAAGGTCAGAGGAACTAGCCAACACCTATATAGAAAAGATGCCTTCAAGAGCTATCGTTACGGAAGAAGTAATGAACAGGGGCCCGGATTATCTTAAGGCGAACGAAGGGCTTTTAAACAAAGTCTCTTACTATAACTACGATACGAACACATGGCGTTTTATTGTAGAGAACTATTTAAAGCAGATATTAGATTATACTCAAACTATAGCCGAGGCACGCAGCGAATATGAAGAGTTTGATGGCACCAACGGACAGATAAGTGGTAAGGCTCTGCTTAATACTGCCAGAATATTAAAAGTACAGCCTTCAGCTGTTATGCAAGCCTTCCAATACGACGGCGAGTTCCTTAACAGGATCGACTCATTGCAACACTTTGACAGGGCTATCGAAGTCATAAGCTCACAAGAAAGACAAAGGGAGGATTTGCGAAGAGAACTTGGCGTGGTAGGTGTATTTGCTGGCGGAGTAATGATCTTAACAGGTGTACTAAGCTGGCTTGGGTCAGGGTTGATAGGAGCAAGTACCGTAGCGTTGACAGGAATGAACATAGTCGCTGCATTGACCGTTACTGGAGTTGTATATTATGAGTTCACTATATTGGAAGAAAAGAAAGAGGATTTAAGCAAAAAGATCCTGGCTGAAGACCTTGACCTGGAAAGACTCATGGAACTAAGCATAGACATCCAGGACCTAAGGTTCAGTACGACGATAACAGCGCTATCACTACCTCTTGATCTTTTAATGGTACCTCAAATAGTAGGCTTCTTAAGATCATTAAAAAGCCCAGCCATATGGAAGACCACGGCTTCGTTATTAAAGAGCAAAAAATTTGCAAGATCTGCAAAACTGGAAAAGAGCATGCCAAAAAGCAGCTCGACGAAACTACTCTCTTATATGCTTGGCGGAGGCCTTGATACTGAATCAATAATTAAGCTGTCCAAAGAAGGAAAACTCTTAAAAGACAATGAACTTCTCGCCATACTGGAAAAGGACCTGCATTCTGAGAACACAGCAAGTGTAATAGACCTGCTCTACGAGAAAGGTTACATACAGGAACTGCCAAGTCCATACAAGATATCACGAGAGACAAGATCCATAAAAGAACAGCTCGCCGGTAAAAAAGACATTAAAGGCCAAGCAGACACAAGGTCCTTTGTTAAAGAAAGTTTTGTAGATCCTTTTACAGGAACTCCTTATACTGGCACAAAACTTATAAACCCTTATATAGACATACCAAAGAATCAGGCTGAATATGAAAAAGCCCTTTCATTACTCCCTGACGAATATCTCGCTAAACAGACGCTAAGAGAAAGAACACTTAGGGCCCTTTGGTCCTCATATAAAGCAGAAGATATCAAGTTGGCAAGCGTCATCAAAAATGATTATGTGAAAGAAGCTAGTTATAAACTAATAGAGGCTAATTCAACAAAATTAAAAGAAGAAGTAAAAGACCTTAAAGAGCCTGGAGAATTCTTTGAAGCAGTTGAAAAATATCATGAAGGAGGGAAAAGCTGGGTACAGACATATATTGATGATGTTAAGCATTTTTATATAGAAAAAGGGAGCAAGTATTTTGAGTTCAAGTCTCAATCTGGGAAAAAGACTCAACAAATAGACATATACGGCAGGCTCAACGGCGGAAAGAGCAGAAAGCTAGGGACTACTACTTTCCTTGTCTATGACGATCATATTGAATTGTATTGGATGAACATAAGACCAGAGGCAAGAGGACTTGATCTTGGAACTGAAATGATCCAAGAAATACTATCAAAGAACAACACAATAAATAAACTTACAACAAGTTCGTTTGCATACTCAAATGAAGATTCTTTCATGAGAAAGATCGTAGAGCTCTTAGGAGGTAACCATAAAGCTGATGATATTTTCGAAGCCTATAAAGGATATGGAAAAACAGGTTCACCGCAAGAGACCTTAGCAACAATGGCCAACAGATCAAATGATACCAGACGTTACAAAGGCCAAGAAGAGCTCAACCTGAACAGCTATGACATAAGACCTGATTCCAAAGACAAGATAGATCAGATCATAGTTAAAGCATTAGACTCGACCCCATTAGCTAAAAGCATTAAAAAAGCTAATAAAGATTTTGAGCTAGATTTTGCCACAGTAAATCTATACCCAGATCCATATACAGAAGAGCTCCCGATGGTAATAAAGGTCCAATTCATAAAAAAACCATAAAGTTCATACGCTTATAAAAAAATTAAGAGCATAGCCCCAAAACTCCGATAAGCCCTTTATGGCTAGAAAGCTCACAGCCCTACTTGTGTTGTTCTTCTTTATTGCGACCAGCAATTATGGATGGGCG
>JAKLHL010000203.1 GCA_022710165.1 Bdellovibrionales bacterium
TTCCTAAAGTATGGTATTGTTATGTTCAGGGGTATAAGGCCAGTAGATTTCAGGGTCAGCGACGTTTATATAAGGACCATAAGCGGCGATTTTATTGCCAGATATAAGAAGACCGATTTTGAGCTGACTTTCTTGAATTTTGGTTCTGATATATATGTTAAGCAGACCAACGATAACATCCCCTTGAAAGTTGAAAAGCAAAAATATATTAAAGCTGTTTCCTTTAAGGACCAGAAATATTGGGGCAACATAGCGCCTGATACTGTGTCTAAATTGTATGACAGTTTTAAGGTGCCATTCAAACCAGAAGGTCCTGCTTCTGGGAACGAGATCATACAATCAAGTTCCAATGATACAAAAAAAGATATAGAGCTAAAAGCTGTTAATGTGGATAAGGTCAAAAGGGCTACAGGCCTTTGATCTTCTTCAATTCCTTTTCTAACTCCACAGCGTAGACCTGTATATCCTGTTTGCTGGTATCTGCCGGTACTGTTATCGTTTTCCCGAAAACTATTTCGACTTTAGAAAAAGGTTTTGGAAGCAAGGCCTTGTTCCAGCTATTTTTGAAAACAAAATACCTGCTGATCTTTACGCCCACAGGCAATATGGGGCACCCTGTGTTCTTGGATAATGATATTACGCCGTCCTTTACCTTATATATTGGTCCCCTTGGGCCATCTACGGCGATTACGGCATTGGCCGCTTTTGTGTTAAGGGTCCGGATCATCTCTATTAGGGCCTTGGCCCCTCCCTTTGAGCTAGATCCTTCTATACATGAATAACCCATCAGATTAAGGGTCTTTCTCATCATCTTACCGTCGGTGCTAGAGCTGGTCATAACGTAAAAATTAGAGCCAGCCCTTGTAGGTATCAAGGCCAGCTCGTCTTGGTGGAAGTGTGCCACAATAAAATTTTTGTGCTCTTTTAACCTTTTCTTTATTTCATTTGGCAATTCTGGCTCTATATATTTTATCGTCTTAAAATAGACGCGGTATATTGAATATATTATGTAAGGGAGTACGTTTATTTTTATAGATCTAATCATCTTAAAGTTTCTTCATCGAATATAGTATTCTATATATTGACGTAGCAACTGTTCCTATGCCCAGGACCACGATCACAAGGTATATAAGGAACGGGGCATCTATGTTCAGATAGTAAGAGAATAGCGGGGAAAAAATAGCACTTAATCCTAAAGAGAATATTCTTTCTGGTCTTTGGAACATCCCTACATTGCATTTTATACCAGAAGCTTCTGCCCTGGCTTTGGTGTAGCTAACACTGTAGAAACCAATAAAACATAATATAAGGAAATAAAGCAGCCAGTGTTCCCTGAAGGCTATTGCAAGGCCTCCAAGTATTAATCCGTCGCTGTATCTATCCATTACTGAGTCAAGATATGCACCTTGTTTTGATACGGAGTTGGTGGCCCTTGCGACCCTTCCGTCGAAAAGGTCAAAAACACCGCCGGCTATCATTATCCATCCTGCCGAGCCCCAATTGCCGTTAGCGAATAAAAGACCCGAAACTCCGCTTATGAACACACCTATTACAGTTATCATGTTAGGTGTTACTTTGGCCTTTATAAGCAATTTGACAACTGGTTCTGTTATGGCGAACCAATAATTTTGCAGAGACGACCATATTATCTTTGATTCACTCTTATCCTTTAATTCGTGATGTTTTTTTGAACCCTTGCCGAGCACAAGGAATATCAAATAGCCGAGGATGAAGCCCCCGTTTATGAGTATTAAAGGAACTATAGAAGCGTAGAATTCTCTTTTCATTTTATTTGTCTCCCTGTTGATTCCTGCCCTCGTATATTGATATGAGAAGCAGTAATGCTCCCATGGTAGATAATATGATGGCTGTTATTAATTTAGTTTGGGATTGATATAATCCCACAAGTAAAAGAGCTGAACCAAGTATAAGTTCGGGCAGCATCCTTTTTTTGCTGCTGTTGACGATAGTTTGAGGTTTTATTTCCATCACTGGGGTGTTGTCCATATCGGGTTCAGGAGCTTTTTCCTGTACGGGGAGTTCTGGCTTTGGTTCTGGCAGAGGAGTGCTTGGGGTCTGTATCATGAAAGCATCTTGTATCGTTGTCCAGTTCCTTAACTCCTTGCTCCACACATAGTCGTTTATGTTGGCGCGTCCAGTTTCTATCATATCTAGTATCTCTTTCTTGGAATAAGGGCCTTCGTTCTGTTTGTTCTTTCTTATGAACCAGGCTTTTCTTGTTTCAGGATCTTCTTGTCCTACGTATAGTTTGAACTCCTCAAGGTCCCTTATGTTCTGCCAGTCTTTGTCACCGATTACGAATATGTAGTCCTCTGGTTTTAGCAGGCCGTTCTTTATGCGGTCCGCGATCTCCTCAAAATTCAAGGGTCCGACATTCTGGTCGTTTATATTAAGGTAGTATTTTTTATCCCAAGCCATGCCTGAATAGTATAACGAGACGGCAATTTTTTCAATAAGTTAAGCTTGTTGTTTTGATCCTGGTTTTGTGGTACGAAATCTTAGACGTTATTGATAATTTGGAGGTGTGATTTGCAAGTGGCTGTAAGGTTCGCTCCGTCACCAACCGGCTTTCTTCATATTGGAGGGGCTAGGACCGCTATATTCAACTATCTTTTTGCCAGGCACCATGGCGGCAAGTTCTATCTAAGGATAGAGGACACGGATATAGAGAGATCAGAGAAAAGATATGAGGAAGAGATAATCCACAGCATGAAATGGCTGGGGATGGACTATGACGGCGAACTTATATATCAGACCAAGAGGATGGATATATATAAGTCTTATATAAAGAAGCTCTTGGATACCGGCCATGCATATTACTGTAATTGTTCA
>JAKLHL010000204.1 GCA_022710165.1 Bdellovibrionales bacterium
ATCCCGGTACCTTCAAGGGCATAGTTGAGAAGATCCCGTATCTAAAAGAGCTTGGCATAACAGCGATAGAACTTCTGCCAATACATGCATTTGATGACAATAAGGTACAAAGACATTCCCCTTCAGGAAAACCTTTGACCAACTATTGGGGCTACGACCCTGTATCATACTCGGCGCTTCATCTGCCGTATGCATCCTCGCAGAACGTGATGGAAGCTATTAAAGAGTTCAAGAACATGGTCATAGAGCTCCACAAGGCAGAGATTGATGTTATCCTCGACGTAGTATTTAACCATACTGGTGAGGGGAGCGAGCTTGGCCCAACGGTTTCTTTTAGGGGCATAGATAATTCCATCTACTACATGCTTGATAACGGAAGGGGATATAAGAACTATACAGGCTGCGGGAATACTCTGAACTGCAATCATCCCGTAGTGAGGGACATGATAATGGACAGCCTCCTTTACTGGGTGGTAGAGATGGGCGTTGACGGTTTCAGGTTCGATCTTGCCTCTGTTTTTAGCAGGGACGCAGAAGGCAATGTTATAAACTATTCCCCTCTCATAGAAAAGATCGCTGAACATCCAGTGCTAAGGGACATAATAATAATTGCTGAAGCCTGGGATGCAGGCGGAGCATATCAGGTCGGTAAGTTCGGCGGAATAAGATGGGCGGAGTGGAACGGGGCATTTAGGGACGGTGTAAGGTCGTTCATAAAGGCCGATTACGGTAGTCTTGTGGATATCGCGGAAAGGCTTACAGGAAGCCCAAGGATGTTCATGTCGTCTGCTAAATTCCCTTCGAGCAGTATAAACTTCATCACATGTCATGACGGATTTACTCTGAACGATCTTGTTTCATACAATCAAAAACACAACGAGGATAATGGAGAGGATAATCAGGACGGTTTTAACGATAACAGGAGCTGGAACTGCGGTGTTGAGGGCGAGACCGATGACCCAAAGGTGAAAGCGCTTAGAAAAAAACAGATGAAGAACTCCATGGTCCTGATGATGCTTTCACTCGGTGTCCCTATGATAACTGCCGGCGATGAGTTTTGCAGGACGCAGAAAGGTAACAACAATGCTTATTGTCAGGATAACGAGATATCCTGGATAGACTGGAGCCTGCTGGAAAAGAACTCTGATTTTTTCCGCTTCGTCAAACACATGATCCTGTTCAGAAAGCATAACCCTGCGCTAAGGAGAAGACACTTTTACAGCATCCTTGACAGCGCCGATCTTGACAAGTTCTGTGACATAAAATGGTATGGTGAGAAAGGTGATGAACCAAGCTGGGAGCCTAACGTATATCATACGGGGCTTTTGATAAAAGGCTGGACGCCTATAGAGGGTTACAGCCAGAAGACCTGTAACGATATCTTTATCGTAATTAACAGCCACTGGGAAACCCACAACTACATACTTCCAAAAATAAAGGGGAGGAAGTGGTACTTTGTCTGCGATACGGACAAGGACTCCCCTGATGATATAGTCGATCCATCAAAGAGCTATATCTTGAAGAACCAGAATGAATATAACGTACAGCCGCGTTCCGTTGTCATCTTCATAGCAAAAAGTTCCAGTAAAAAAGACGAGGTCTGCTGATGAAACTTTATACCTCTAAAAGTTCAAGGACCATAGACGGGTACGCAATAAAAAAACTTTTTACACCCTCATTGGTGCTTATGGAACACGCCTCAAGGGGTGTCTATGAAGAGTTAGGGATAAGGTTCTGGCCGTTCTTTGATAAGGATTTTGTGATACTTTGCGGGAGCGGTAATAACGGCGGTGACGGGCTTTGCCTTGCACGTATGCTTGGGCTTGAAGGGGCCAAGGTCTGTGTCGTCCTCATGAACGGCGAACCAAAAACAAAAGAGGCCAAAGCGGAGCTTAAGATATTGACGAAGACACTGCCTTCAGTGCCCGTCATTAAGTCTGGTGCAGCTGACAAATTAAAGAAGCTTATACATGCAAAGACCATAGTAATAGACGCTGTCTTTGGCACCGGGTTCAAAACTAGCGCCCCGTTAAGCAAGAATATCAAGCAGGCTTTTGAACTTTGCAGGAAAGCTTTCTTTAGGCTCTCTGTGGATGTTCCCTCCGGTGTTGACTCAGACTCTGGGAGGGTCTGCGACGGTGCTTTCAAGGCAGATCTTAGCGTTAGCTTTGCGGTACCAAAGCTTGGGATGTACACAGCACCTGGAGCTTTGTTTTCAGGGCAGGTGACAGTTAAAAGCCTTTTTGCCGGGACTCCTGAACTTAGTACAGCTTATGAACTTTTGACAGAGACAACCGCAAGGATGCTGATAAAGCCTCTAAAGAGGACCCTTAATTCTCATAAGGGCAGATACGGCCACCTTGCTGTTATAGCCCCTGAAAGGGGCATGGAAGGCGCTGTAGCGATGAGCGTTCTTTCTGCGTTGAGGTCGGGGGCTGGCCTTGTAAGTGTGATAGCTGTAGGTGAAACATCAGACAGCCTCAGGAAGAGGATACCGATGCTCCCTGCAGAGGCGATGATAAAGACCATGGATGAGATCGAGCCATCATTTAGTGGTTTCAGCGCCGTACTTATTGGGCCTGGTTATGGAAGGAAAAGAAAAAAGGAACTGGTATCCATAATAAAGGGATCAAAGGTCCCTTTGATAATAGATGCTGATGCGATAAATATAATAGCCGAGAACAAGGTCCTTTTAGACTTGCTTAAGAAAAAGAAGGATGTGATATTGACCCCTCATCCGGGTGAGATGGCCCGTCTTTGCGGGACAAGCTCAGATAACGTGCAAAAGGACAGGCTGAACGTGCTCGAGGATTTCTGCGAGGGAAAACAGTTCAGCGTCATTTTA
>JAKLHL010000205.1 GCA_022710165.1 Bdellovibrionales bacterium
TACGACGTTGTTATCAAGTAAAAATCCGCTTACTTCTGCCTGAAAAAAAGAAAGTTCCTTTATTTTAGAAAGCCTTTGCGTCATTTTTAAAGAATAAATTATCTTGTCTGCCTGGACTCTCGTCGACTGAACCGCAATACCTTTTTTACTATTAAGAAGCCTGTACTGTATACCGGCCTCGTCTATAACCTCTGGCATGATCCCGCCAAGCACGGCCAGCTCTTTAACCAGATGACCCTTTGCCAAGCCACCAATTGCTGGGTTACAGGACATCCAGGCAAGCTTATCAAGGCTCATGGAAACCAACAAGGTCTTCGCGCCAAGTCGTGCCGAAACAGCAGCAGCTTCACATCCAGCATGACCACCACCGACGACAATTACATCATACTCTTGCATTTTATTTACCTATACAAAATCTTGAGAACAAGTCATTAAGGATATCTTCATTAACACTTTCCGAACCAAGCACATTGTTTAATACAAACAGCGATTCTCTAAGCAGAAAAGACATAAGATCCAGTGGTTCCTTGTTTGCTAATCCATTTTTTATATTTTGGATACTCTTGTTTATATCATTTAAGTACTTAATTTGCCTAGAGTTAATAGTAAAAGCACCCTCTTTTTGACTATTCATTTTGTTTTTTTGCCTAATCATATCGAAAATGATCTTTTTAAGCTCTATTATGCCAAGTCCGGTCTTTGCAGAGACAAGACAGACCCCTTTTTTGACTTTTACATCATTAACAAGATCGGCTTTATTCAAGACCCTTACAACATTCTGCAAATCAATCGAGAAATTCCCGTCGTCGGAGACCTCTATCACTATGCTCGCTGTTTTAAGAAGATCATTTATCCTTCTTATTCCTTCTTTTTCAACATCCGAATCGGTAAGTTCTCTAAAGCCAGCCGTATCGACAAAAGAAACTTCAGTGCCATCGACTATTATATCTTCCTCTATGTAGTCTCTCGTGGTGCCTGGGAGGTGATGAACAATGGACCGCTCGTACTCAACCAATCGGTTGAACAAAGAAGATTTACCAACGTTAGGCAAACCCACGATCACTATTTTGAGCGTGTCAGAGACGTCGTTCACAAGGACGGCAGAACTTAAAAGGTCTTGAGAAATTCTCTCTAATCCTGCTAGCCTGTGCTTCACAACACCTTCGTCGAACAAACCCAGGTCATCGTCAGAGAAATCTATGTTGGCTTCATACAGGGATGCTAGTTCCAAAAGGCCGTCTTTTATTTCATTCAATTTCTGGGAAAGCTCGCCCTTAAGAAGGCGCCTTTTCTGTGCGATCATTGAAACACTTGATGCATTTATTATGTCGACGACAGCCTCGGCCTGCACCAAGTCTATCTTTCCATTCAGATAAGCACGTTTAGTGAATTCGCCATTACAAGCTGTTCGAACCTGGTAGCCACTATTTTTGATCATGCTGTTTATTAGATCATCAACAAGGGCAGGGTTGCCGTGGCAAAATAATTCGCAAACATCTTCACCAGTATATGAATCCGGGGCTTTGTAATAAACAACTACCAGGTCGTCTATCTCGTGTTGAACGTAGTATGCGTGCCTTTCCTTGTTTATGTCTTTACCCAAGAAAGATGAGGTTATCGACTTTGCGTTGGGTCCGCTTATCCTTATGGCCGAGACCCCTCCTCTACCAACAGGGGTGATCTCTGCAATTATATTGTCTTTACTCAGCAGATCCATTTCCTTTAGGAGTGGCTCTGCTTATTTTTATCTTCTTGTACAGCCCCTCTCCCTGTGATTCACTCGAAAGGTCCCCTTCTGCCTGAACAAGCATGTGGACCATCCTTCTTTCTGCCGGGTTCATTGGTTTGGTTATATAAGGCTTGTTGCTTCTCCTGACGTTTGAACAGATCTTGTTAAAATAGCTTTTTATATACTCTTCCCTTTCCTTCTTAAAGCCGTCAGCGTCAACAATGATATTTATACCTGAATCCCCTCTAACTACCGACTTAACGACAACATGTTGTACAGAGTCAAGAAGACGTCCCTTGCCTTCAGTGAATATGGCAACATCCTCTCCCTTTAATGTATACCTTATTGCTTCATCCTCAACATTCTCTGACACAGAAAGAGAAAATCCTGCTTCTTGTATTATTGATTCTAACAGGCCCTTAACACGTTGCCTTATCTCTGCGTGCTCGGCCGTGAACTCTTTCTTTTTTGCCTTTATCCTGATGTCCCTTTTTCCAGTTATAACGGTCAAGAACTTTGGCGGCATCAATTCATATTCAATATGATTACAATTAAAATAATCCCTCGCCTTCTCTTTAGCTTCTTCTAGTGTTGTACCTACAAACTCTCTGTACTCTTCCATTTTTTGTACATCCTCCGGAATATTATTTCTTTTTATCCAAGATCCTGTTGGTGGCCAGCTGTTGGGCTATACCAAGCAGCGTGCTGAACATTATGTATAGAGTTAGGCCGCTCGGCAGATTTATCATCAAGAGCGTAAATATCACTGGCATCATATAAAGCATTATCTTTGCCTGAGTCGGGTCCATCGTCGGGTTTGGTGTCATCTTCTGTTGAACGAACATCATTAGCCCCATCAATATCGGTAATATATAGTAGTGGTCTTTAACAGAAAGGTCGGTTATCCAGAAAATGAAGGGCGACCTATAAAGCTCTACGGAATTGGCCAAGACCTTGTATAAGGCTATGAAGACCGGGAGCTGTATCAATATTGGAAGACACCCGCTCATTGGGTTAACCTTGTGTGTCTTCATGAACTGCAACATCTCTTTATTAAGTGTT
>JAKLHL010000206.1 GCA_022710165.1 Bdellovibrionales bacterium
GTCGTAATAATGGAATTGATACATAATATCGCAAAGGAGCACGGCGGATTCTCGGTGTTTGCCGGTGTTGGTGAAAGAACTAGAGAGGGTAATGACCTTTGGCTCGAGATGAAGGAATCCGGCGTTATAGAAAAAACAGCCTTGGTATATGGGCAGATGAACGAGCCTCCTGGAGCAAGGGCCAGGGTCGCTCTTTCTGCACTAGCTGTATCTGAGTATTTCAGGGATGAAGAAAGACAAGACGTGTTGTTGTTCGTAGACAATATCTTTAGGTTCACACAGGCTGGCTCAGAGGTCTCTGCTCTTCTTGGAAGAATACCTTCTGCGGTCGGATATCAACCCACACTTGGTACTGAGATGGGAGAGCTTCAGGAAAGAATAACCTCAACGAACAAGGGCTCCATAACATCTATACAGGCCATATATGTTCCAGCTGATGATTATACAGATCCAGCTCCAGCAACTACATTCGCTCACCTTGACGCAACAACAGAGCTTTCAAGGGCTATATCTGAACTTGGAATATACCCTGCGGTCGACCCGCTAACCTCTAGCTCTACCATACTTGCCCCAGAATTCCTGGGCGAGGAACATTATGGTGTAGCACAGAACGTTAAGAAAATACTACAGAGGTATAAAGACCTTCAGGATATAATAGCCATCCTTGGCATGGATGAGCTCAGCGACGAAGATAAAGTTCTTGTTGGAAGGGCAAGAAGGATACAAAAATTCTTATCCCAACCTTTCTTTGTTGCAGAAGCTTATACTGGAGTACCTGGTAGATATGTAAAACTAGAGGACACCATTCGTGGCTTTAAGGAAATATGTGAAGGTAAACACGACAGTCTCCCAGAACAAGCTTTCCTTATGGTGGGGACTATAGAAGAAGCCGTAGAGAAAGCCAACAAGATGAAGGAGGAAGGACTTGCTTAAAGTTGACCTTGTCTCTCCGTCAGCACAGATACTCAGCGGGGTAACAACAGACAGGTTGTTGGCTCCGTCTATTGACGGACAGATAACCATACTGCCTGGCCACAGGGACATGATATGTCTTTTGGGGAAGGGCCTGCTTTTTATGGAAGGCCTGGGCGATAAATATGTCGTGTATGGCGGGATCCTCCAAACTATAGACGGAGAGAACGTTACCATAGCCGTAGATAGAATAACTAAGATCGATACTATTAGCGGTTCAAAGATAGACACGATGATAAAAGATATAGAGAAGAGGATGAACAACGAAACTTTAGATGACAAAGAGTATAAGAAATTAATGGACCAATATTTAGATCATATAGCAGAGCTTAACTCTTTGTGAGTCATAGGTATACGGGTCTTTCTTTTATAAGTTTGTGAAGCTGCGGTTGAAAGACCACGTTCTCTTCAGAATTAAATATCCATTTTATAAGGTCGCGGCTTATTCTCTTCTTGTCTAGATTTGGGGAGAAAAGCAGTGTGCAAGAAGGCCGATGTTTTCTTATGAAAGATATGGCCTGATCAAAATCCTTCTTGTCGGAGATCACGAACTTTAATTCATCGCTGTCCGTGAGTTTGCAAAGATTGCTCGTCAAAAAAGAACCCTCTTCGCCGCTGGAAGGCATTTTAACATCCACGATCCTTTTGCTTTTATCGCTTATCAGAGATATCGGAAGAGACCCGTTGGTTTCAACTGATACTATCTTTTTTAGCCTCAACAACCCATTTATCAATCTATTAACGACCTTGGCTTGCAGAAGAGGTTCCCCTCCGGTTATACAAATGTATTTTACCTTTGTGTTCTTTGCTGTTTTTAATATTTTATCTATGGACATGGTCTTGTTCTTTTTAAGGGCATATTTGGTGTCACAGATCTTGCACCTCAGATTGCACTCGGAAAGCCTTATAAAGAGGGTTTTCCTGCCCATAAGCGTGCTTTCTCCCTGAAAGGAGTAGAACATTTCATATATGTTAATAGTATCGTTCATGGCATTGATTTTTATATATTTATAAAACGATTAAAACAAGCTATATAAGACAAATGGCTAAACGAGGATATCTATATGAATGCCAGAGTTGCGGTCAGAAATATCCCAAGTGGGAAGGGAGGTGTTCAGCATGCTCGGAATGGAACTCGATAATCGAGATAAAAGAAGATAAAAAAATAACAAAGGCCGAGAAAGCCGACCGTATATTTAAACTTTCAGAGATAGGTCTTTCAGAGACCCCGAGGATATTAAGTGGCAGCAGCGAAATGGATAGAGTCCTTGGCGGTGGGCTTGTGAAAGGTGCTTCGGTGCTTATCGGAGGCGAGCCTGGGATAGGGAAGTCAACATTACTTCTAGAATTTGCCGATAGGATATCTAAAATAAAAGGGCAGACGGTCCTTTATGTTACAGGGGAAGAATCTTTAGAACAGATAAAAATAAGATCAGGGCGACTTGGTATAAATAACGATAAAATATTGATAGCTTCAGAGACCTCTCTTTTTAAGGTCCTTGCCACAGTAGAAGATCTAAAGCCCACTATGGTGATAGTTGACTCAATTCAAGCTGTTTATGACGAAGAGCTCAGCTCACCCATGGGAAGTTTTTCACAGTTAAGACAAACCGTTTCAGCAGTCGTTGAATATTGTAAACCGAGGGATATAGCGACGTTCTTGATAGGACACGTCACAAAAGACGGTATGATAGCAGGTCCAAAGCTTATAGAGCACATGGTGGATTCTGTTATTTATTTTGAGGGAGAAGAGAATATCAACTATAGGATACTCCGTACCATAAAGAACAGGTTTGGGCCAAG
>JAKLHL010000207.1 GCA_022710165.1 Bdellovibrionales bacterium
ATAACGCGGGGATAATACCAAAAATAGAAAAACCGGAAGCTGTGAACAATCTAGAGCAAATAATAGACAACAGCGACGCCATACTACTCGCAAGAGGGGACCTGGGGGTAGAAGTGGAACTGCAACATGTTCCTTCTATACAAAAAAAGGTCCTGTCGCTGTGCAAGACCAAGAAAGTTCCGGTACTAGTTGCGACCCACATGCTTGAATCCATGATAACGAGCCCTTTGCCTACCAGGGCAGAGGTAACGGATGTTTACCAGGCCGTCCAGGATGGTGCTGATGCTGTTATGCTCTCTGGAGAAACGGCTGTAGGCAAATATCCTGTTGATGCAGTAAAAATGATGAAAAAGATAGTCACTGAAAGCGAAGAGAACATCCCTGTTGAAAGACGTTCCAGCGTATTCATATCTGACAACACTGACGATGCAATAGCGGTCGCAGGCAGGGCTATAACAGACAGCATAAATGCAAGGTTCATATGCTGTTTCACATCAAGCGGCTGGACAGCAAAATTATTATCAAAGACAGGGTTAAAACATCCTGTCATAGCCTTTACCAATAGTGACAGCACCAGCAGGATGATAAATCTTTATAGGGGTGTCACTGCCATTAATATAAACAAACAACTGGCCAATATCGATCTTATGTTCGAGACCGCCTCAAACATACTCAAGAACATGAACCTGGCATCAAAAGGTGACAGGGTCGTTATAGTCGCTGGACAGCCCATAGGAAGGTCCGGCACAACGAACATACTTAAGATACATCAGATAAGCTAAGGAATTTGTATAGTTTTTATACATTTGACTGAACAAAATATATCCAGAATTATAGCAAAATCCTTAAATATCAAATATTTACCTTTTGGCACCATTATTGCAGTAATTTGGGTAAGAACGGGAGGAACCGAATATGAAGAAGTTACTTTTAATAGCACTATTAAGCATACCAAGTCTGCTTTTTGCTCAAAAAATAACACCATACGTATGCAGTTATTCAGTCGATGAGGTTGAATATAAGGCTGATGAACTAGTTGTTAGAAGGTTCGTTAACCTTGAACAGCAGATCCTTGGCTGCGAAGCTTCTGGAGTACAGGTGGTTGTTGCAAATCCAAAGAAAGTTAAGCTGGATTTTGATTTCATGACAAAAAAAGACAAAAAGATGGTTAAAGTACCGAACGATCAAATACCACCAGCTTGTGCAGAAGTTACCCGTAAGCTTGATGATTGGAACAGTTCCATCCAAAGACTCCTTGATTCAGAGATAGTACATCCTATATCAATACTTTTGACTATAAAGTCCATAGAACAGACGATCAGGGAAAACGAGATACCTAAAGGTTCAGATGGCAATTTAAAAGCATGGAAGTTCTTCAGGGATACTTATACCAGTCTAATACTTGAAGAGTTTGACTACGCTTCTTCCCTTATAACAAAAGAAAAGGGTAAGGCCCTTGAACTTGATGGAGAGGAAGAAATTAAAGTATCAGTTGATGATCTAGAAGATGCTGAACTTATGGCAGAGCTTTCTAGCAAGATACTACAAGACAAAACATTTGATGCAGTAGTTGGCGGAAGATCCTGCGACGTAATGGAAGCCCCAAAGAATCCTGTTACAGATCTACCAGAACAGCAGAACTTCTCACTTCCAGAAAAAGAAAAGAAGGAAAAAGAGAAGAAAAATGAGAACAACAATGACAAACCTAATAACCAGTCACCAAATAACCAGAATCCTAGCAATAACCAGCAGCCTGCAATTGACCCTGTGAACGGAACATGGAATGGAGATGCAGAAGGAGTTGCAGTCTCTGTAACAGTATCCAACAAAACAGTAACTGATATAGTTTATGGTAGCGATATGGTTGACATAAACTCAGGTATGGTAAACGTAGATGGTGTTGACCATAAGGTAGAAGTAAAGGTACTTGCTGACAAGATCGAAGTTACTGTTGATGGCAAGCCTGTAGCAGTTCAGAAGTAATAAGAAAGTTACTAAAAATATAAAAGGCCGGTGGCAAGACCATCGGCCTTTTTTTATTTCTTGTTCTTATAGTTGAGGTACTTGACCAATACGCCTAGTGCACGGTCAGCCTCTCTGAACACAGGAACAGAACTTATGACATCACAGGCAGGATCATAAAGTTCACCGCTATCTACCACGAACAAAAAAGGTTTCTTAGAGGTCTTTGCATAGGCCTCAGCCATATTAAAAACAGAGCCAGAACCAAGCTCCTCTTTTATGGTCTTTAACGCTGGTGACATTGGTATGCATGCAAGGATACCGACGTCAACTCCAGGGTCTTCCATCATGGCCTTAAAGCAATCCATATAGACTGAATCATTTGCACTAGGTGTAACGTCCATAGGATTATTAACAGAAACTATCTGATCAAGTTTTGCCGCCTTTAGTACGTCTTGCATCTTTTGCTCTGTTTGTTTGGAAAGCTTGGCCATCTTTATGCCATTAAGATTGTCTGCCATGCCAACAGCCTCAAATCCTGCATTGCTTATGATGGCGATATTAGGTCCCTTTACCTCTATATTCTCAAAGTCTATCATGAATTTGAGCATATCCTCAAAATCAGAGAAGTTCTCTGCAACATAAGCACCTGCATCGTGCATTACAGCTTTATAGACATCATAATCGCCAGCTATTGACGCTGTGTGACCGCTGGCCGCAGATTTACCCTCTGCTGAACGGCCTGCCTTATATACGATAACGTTCTTTCCTTTCTTTCTTAACTCCCTAA
>JAKLHL010000208.1 GCA_022710165.1 Bdellovibrionales bacterium
ATATTTCTGGCGTGCCTAAAAAACCAATCTTGATCATAAACTAAAGCGCTTTGCCCTTAATTATTTTATTCTTGATCATGGTTCTTTTGACCATTGGGAGCCTGTCTATAAAAAGCTTACCGTCCAGATGATCGTATTCGTGCTGGACAGCTATGGCCATCAGCCCATCAGCCACCATTTTCTTGCTTTTAAAATCAACATCATAATATTCAATCGTAACCTTCTGTGCTCTTTTTACCTCTTCCCAGACCCCGGGAACACTTAGGCAGCCCTCCTCATAAACAAGCTCCCCTTCTTTTGATATGAATTTAGGATTTATAAAAACATGGAGCCTGCCTGGTGTTATTGAAGAGATGTTACCATCTTCATCTTTTTCAACTTTCTGCTCTATGTCTATTATAAAGAACCTTTTTGCTATCCCTACTTGTGGGGCGGCAAGCCCTATGCCGTTAGAATGGTACATAAGATGTTTCATCTCTTCCAAAATACCATGGATCTTCTCTTTCTCTTTTTCATTAGAAAGATCTATGTCCTTTGAAACCCTTCTTAAAAGTTCATTTGGGAAAGTAAGTATCTCCATACCGTCATTGCCTCTCTTTTATTTTAGAACCGGCCCAATAAAATATTAGGGCTATTAAAACACCGGCCATAACATCAAGCACATAATGTTGCTTAACGGTTAGCGTCGATATGCTTATAAGAACGGCCCAAAGCATGAATATGGGGAAAAGTTTTTTCTGCTCCTTTATAAAACCAAAACCCGCTAAAAAGGTCATGCCAACATGTATGCTTGGGAAAGCATTGCATGGCGTATCAAGGGAATGGAGCAGCTTTATGAACGCACCAGTAACCCCTACATATTCAACCTCTGGTCTTGGATACATTGTTGGATATAAAGTAAAGAATATCATCGCAAAGAACAACATGAGTATCTGTGAATAATATATCCTGTTCATGTTTTGTCTGTCCTTAAGCATAATGAAAACAAGGCCTATATAGAGGTAGTCAGAGATGTATACCCAGATATGCCAGTCTATAAAAGGGATGCTTTTCTCAAACTGGAACATATATAAATAAGAGGGATTGAACAGATGTATGTGGTTTGGTGTCATATAGAACACAACAAAAGCAAGGATACCAAGAAGTCCAACCCACCATTTCTGAGAATTTGAAAAAAACCGTACTTTCAGCATAATACCGCCCTACCAAATTTAGTTCTTTTAAGGTATATAATTATTAGTGTTAAAAGTGAAGAAAAACAAACGCGGTCAAGCTGTGGTTGAGTACGTTCTGGTACTTTCAACTATCGTTATTATCGTAATATGGGGCTTTGGTTTCATTAAATGCTCTCTACACACCATGTGGATACGCATGTCCTGTGATATCATCTACCCTTACCCAAAGGGCAATATGACGGGTAACACCGAATATTGTGAACCAATAAAAGACTGTTTTGGTGTTTAATCTTCTTTAACTATCCTATACACCAGATAACCAAGAATAAAGAAAGATAGGACGAACAACAAATACCTTAAAAAATTGTTGTTCCTGTTGCTCTCATTGACCACTATTTTTGTATTAAGATCCTCGTCACCATTATCATATATTGCAGAACCTATGTCTGCTGTATCAAGGTCTTTAATCTCTCCTTCGGCGTTTTTGTTCACGGGAGAGCTAGATATATAAACAAGGAACTTGCCGGTATCATCCTTGCCTATAGAATAATCAAAGAGCCAGTCCCTGGCAGAGCCTGCGTCCAAACCAGTATCGCTAATATACCTGTATGAAGTCACTTTTATCTGGCCCTTACCTTCATTAAGCGGCTCTATCTCCACAAAAACAGAGTCACTATCAAGGGGCTGTATACTACCGGCATATGAATTTTTAAGGCTTGTGTTCTTTATATCAGAAGACGGAATGTTTATTTTAATAAGATATCTTTCAGCATCCTTGCTGTTGGAATTCAATGATATTTTTAAAGTATGTTTCTCAAAGCCCTCGTCCACGTGCTTTTCAAGAGAAGCCGAAACTGTAAACGGATTCCCCTCTGAATATACAGAAGCTGGCACCAATAAAACAAACAAGACGGCTAATTTAATCAAAGACCGCATCAAAAACCTCTCTTATGTTCTTAACCTTTATTATCTCTATCCCGCCCTTCGTTTTGTTAAGCTCCTGATTTGGGACTATAGCATATTTGAAGCCTACCCTGTCAGCCTCTGATATTCTCTCATTTATCCTAGGTACTCTCCTTATCTCACCGGTAAGCCCAACTTCTCCCATCACAAAATAATCTTCTTTTAGCTTCTTCCCAAGATAACCTGAGGCTATAGAAACCATCACGGCAAGGTCCATCGATGGCTCTTGCGCTTTCAATCCACCGACTATGTTAACGAACAGATCTAACGTGGAGAAACTATGATGAAGATATTTTTCCATAATGGCTAAAAGCATCGCCACCCTGTTAACCTCATAACCGACCACGGTCCTTCTTGGCATACCAAGATAAGAAGTTGATAACAATGCCTGTACTTCTATCAATATGGGCCGGCTCCCGTTTATTATACCGCCCACAACAGAGCCCGCTTTCCCTGAATCCCTTTCAGATATAAAAAAGGCTGATGGGTTATCTACGTCTCTAAGACCATCTGAACGCATTTCAAAAATACCGACTTCATTAC
>JAKLHL010000209.1 GCA_022710165.1 Bdellovibrionales bacterium
ACTTAATATTATTTAACATTTTTTTTATTATTAATTTATATTTCTTTAATTATTTGATTATATATCTGAATTTTACAAATATATTTTAGTAATATAAAACATATATATAAATACTTAATTATATATAATAATAATTGTAAGTGTTTAATTTTAAAAGGATTCAGCTATATTAGCAAGTGTCGCAAACTCTTTTATATTAAGTTCCTGAGGCCTCTTATCAAAGGATATTTTACTTTTTTCCTGCATAACCTTTATCTGGTCGTCGTTAAAGATGGACCTAAGGGAACGCCTAAGCATCTTTCGCCTTTGTGAGAACACCAGCATCAATATCCTGTTATAAAGAGAATGGTCCTTTATATCCACTAAAGGACGTTCCAGTCTTTCGAACTCTACGACCATGGAGTCAACTTTTGGAGGAGGGTTAAAACTACCTGGTTTTAAGACAAAAGACCTCTTGGCCTTATAATGTTCAGTGACGAGAAGTGAAAGTCTGCCATATTCCGCAGTACCGACCTTTGCGAGTATCCTTTCTCCAACTTCCCTTTGGAACATCAAGATCATCCTCGGTATAAGTTCCCTCTGGGCTATAAGGTTCTCAAGTATCACCGTCGATACGTTATAGGGCAGGTTGCCTACGACTATCAACTCATTCTCTTTCTTTATAAATGATCTGATGTCTAGCTCGCAGGCATCTAAGTTCATTACCTCTGCATCTGGATATTTTTTCTTAAGCTCCTCATAGAACCGTAAGTCCTTCTCTATCAAAAAGAGCCTCTCAGGACCTGCTTCATGTATCTTTTTAGTAAGAGCACCGCCGCCAGGGCCTATTTCCATGACCCAGCTTTTCTTTTCTATAGAGGCTGTATCTACTATCCTTGATACTGCGCTAGTATCAGAAAGGAAATGCTGCCCTAGAGATTTTTTCTTTATTAATTTCATTTTCTTGTGGTTGAATAGGCGGCCAACCTAGCCATATCGTCGGTAAAGGTCTTGGCACAAGAAGACCTCAAAAGTCTTGCAGAGTTGGCTATCATTGCACCATTATCAGTGCAGTACTTTACAGGAACAGACCACGGCCTAAAGCCATGTTTCAATGCCTTCTCCTCAAAGAGTTCCCTTAGCCTGTAGTTGGAGGCCACACCTCCACCGATCACTATATCCTTAACTTTATTCTGCTCAGCGACTTTAATAAGTCTGTCCACTATCATCTCACAGACAGCTTCCTGAAAACCAGCAAGTCCGTTAACTATTACAGCATCCTGGGTATTGAATTCACCCTCGCTGTTGGCTAAAGGCCTAAAATAATTTATAGCAGATGTCTTAAGGCCGCTAAAGCTAAAGTCATTTTCCCTGCCCTTAACTACGGGCCTGGGGAACTTGACCTTGGATGCTTCGCCTTTCTTTGCTATATCGCTTACTATCTTCCCGCCTGGATAACCAAGCCCCAAGAACCTGGCGACCTTGTCAAAGACCTCTCCTGCTGCATCGTCGACAGTTGAGGCTACAGGCCTTATATGATCGTAGGACTCAACAAGATATATCGTAGTATGTCCACCTGATACGACCAAGCCAACGAACGGGAAAGATGGGCCCTTTTGTTCAAATGCTTCCTTTATAAAAACGGCCATCACATGTGCCTTTATATGATCTACGCCTATAAGAGGTATATCTTTTGCCATGCAAAAAGCCTTCGCAAAAGAGATGCCTACCAAAAGACATCCTAAAAGGCCTGGACCTGCACTCACCCCGACATGACTTATATCGGCTGCTTTAAGGCCGGCATTGTTTAACGCCTCCTTTATCACAGGCTCTATCTTTAATGCATGGTCCCTAGAGGCAAGCTCTGGGACTATGCCGCCATATCGATTATGCATCTCTATCTGTGAATGGACAACATTTGAAAGGATGCTCCCATCACCGTCTATAACAGCGCAGGCCGTTTCATCACAGGAGGTCTCTATACCGAGTATATGATCCTTGCTGGCAGAGCTCATTTTTTAAGCCTTTTCTTGGCATCCCTTGCTTCTTTTGAATTTGGGAACCTATTAACAAGGTCCTCAAAGAATAATTTGGCCTCTTCAGCTTTGTTCATAGCTGACAAAGACTCTCCTTGTACATAAATGGCTGAAGGAAGGTTCTTGGATGAAGGATATTTATCTACAAAGTCCTGCAAAGTCACAACACTCCTTTCGTGCTCTTTCTTGTCATAGTACATAAGGCCCAGATAATACATTGCCTTCTCTTCATACCACTTAGAAGGACAACCTATTATTGACCTGTAGTATCTTTCAGCCTCGTCAAAGTTACTGTCCTCGTGGAACTTTCTTGCGGCCTTGTAACGTTTGTCTATATCAATTGACAGGATATCCTGGGAAGGAGCAGCAACTTCTTCGTTTTTGGCTAAGACTTTTGCATCTGCGTTCATCTTTGCCTCTAAAGCGAGCAGTCTTACGTCGAATGATTCTTCCCTTTGCTTAATAGTGAAGTTCAACTTTTCTATCTCACCCTTGAGCTTTTCGTTCTCAGCCTTTAATTCTTCTAGGGCTTGTGTATTGTTGGCAGCAGAAAGCCTAAGCTCCTCCATCGACGTCTTGAGCTCGTCATTGTTCTTCTTTGCATCGCCCATTGTCACGCAGGAAGCGTTAACTAACAAGAGCACT
>JAKLHL010000021.1 GCA_022710165.1 Bdellovibrionales bacterium
CGTCAAACCCAAAATTCAAGACCATGGAAGAAGAGATCTTTGGACCTGTCCTTACAATATATGTTTACAACGACGAAGACCTTAACAAAGCACTGGAGCTGGTTGACGCAACAAGTTCTTATGCTCTGACCGGAGCCATCTTTGCCAAAGACAGGGGAATAATATCCTATCTTACGGACAAGCTCGAAAATTGCGCTGGTAACTTCTATATAAATGACAAACCTACAGGAGCTGTTGTAGGACAACAGCCTTTTGGTGGAGCAAGGGCAAGCGGAACGAACGATAAGGCTGGAAGTTACCTTAACCTAATAAGATGGGTAAGCCCAAGGGCGATAAAAGAGACTTTTGTCCCAGCAAAAGATTTTACTTATCCGTTCATGAAAGACTAATCTTGTTCGTCTGAGTTGATAACTATGTCGTTACTGCCGTGCTTTTTGATATATGCCGGTGTATCCAGATCATCCATATCCACAGGGTCGGTGTGGTATTTAGATGCAGAAGGACTGTCAAACAGATTGGCTTCATTAGCAGTACTTTCGTGAGATTTAGCTCTCAAAAGCGGCTTATGGGCCATCTGCGGCTCAGGCCTTGAGGATTTTTGCTGTTGAATGACGACAGGCTTTTCTATAGTATCACCGCTTATTCCTGTGGCAACAATGGTTAGTATTATCTCGTCGCCTATCTGGTCGTCTATTACCCAGCCGAACATCACGTTCGCATTCTCGCCTGCCGCTGACTTAACACACTCGGCTGTATTGATTATCTCGTTCAATGGCAATCTTGAGCCTGATGTTATGTTCAATATAAGGCCCGATGCCCCGTTTATATTTATACTGCCTAACAGCGGTGAGCTCATAGCAGAATGAGCGGCCTTTTTAGCCATGTTATCACCTGCTCCCCTGCCTATTCCGACCAGGGCAACACCCCTGCTGTTCTTTATGGTCGCCTTAATATCAGCAAAGTCCAGATTTATATAACCCGTCTTGTTCACAAGGTCCGATATGCCTTTTACAGCCTGTAAAAGTACTTCGTCTACTTTCCTAAAGCACTCAGGCCCTGATATATCCTTGGACATTACGTTCTTGATCCTCTCGTTAGGGATCGCTATCAGCGTGTCGACGTATTTTCTGAGTTCTTCAAGTCCAGCGTCGGCCTTTTCCTGTCTTTTTATGCCTTCGAACAGGAACGGCTTTGTTACTACAGCTATGGTGAGTATCCCTGCGTCCCTTGCCGTCTTTGCTATTATAGGAGCTGCACCCGTACCAGTGCCTCCGCCCATACCAGCTGTTATGAAGACCATATCAGCGCCCCTAAGGTACTCTCTTATCACCGTTTCGTCCTCAGAAGCTGAAACACGCCCAACCTCCGGGTCGCCTCCAGCGCCCAATCCCTTTGTTGTAACTTTGCCAAGCTGTATCTTTGAAGGCGCAAGGCTTCTTGCCAGGTCCTGCCTGTCAGTGTTGGCCACAATAAAATCAACGCCGCTGAAATTAGAGGATATCATAGTGTTGATGGCATTGCCGCCGCCTCCACCTACACCTATGACCTTTATCCTCGCACCAGTGGTGTCAAGGTCTTCCAAATAAAAAGTAGATCCGTTGTTAGAAGTAGTCATCACATAACACCTTTATGTTGGTTTTTACTTTATTCACTAATCCTTTCCCTTTCATAGGCACATACCCGCCGCTGACGACCTGTTGGTATTTCTTGCCGTAAAGCACCAATCCAAGAGCTGTTGAATATACAGGGCTTGAAACGATGTTCCTTAAACCTCCGAAATTCTGAGGTATGCCTATCCTTACCGGCATCTCAAAATACATCTCTGCAAGCTCCTTAACACCTCTAAGGAGCGAAGATCCACCTGTCAGGACTATGCCGGATGAAACGTCGTTAAAACGTCCGCTCTTCTTTATCTCTCTCATTATGAGCTCAAATATTTGTTCCACCCTCGCCTGAATAACTTCAGAGAGAAGGTTGCTTGGTATTTGTTGTGTGGTCCTTGTGCCTACGGTCGTCATGTTAACGTACTCTTCTCTTTCAGCCATCCTTGATATCGCGTGGCCATGCTTTTTCTTAAGCATTTCAGCGTCTGTAGCGAGTATCCTGAACATCTGCGATATGTCTGTGGTTATATGATTGCCTGCAACAGGTATTACAGAAGAATGCACGATGCTGTTGTCCCTGAACATTGTTATGTCGGTAGTACCACCACCCATATCCACCATTATAACGCCGACCTGTTTTTCCTCTTCAGTAAGGACAGCATACCCCGAGGCCAAAGGCTCAAGCACTATCTCTCTGGAATTAAGCCCGCACTTTGCTGTACACCGTCTTATGTCATCTATGGCGCCAGAGCTGGCAGTAACTATGTGCACCTTTGGTTCAAGCCTTACCCCTGATTTGCCAAGAGGGCTCTTTATTCCTTTTTGTCCGTCGATAACGAATTCCTGAGGCATTATGTGAAGGATGGTCCTGCCGTTCTCTACTTTTACGGAACGTTCAGTGGTCTCTATTGCCTTGTCTATATCTTTTTGCAATATCGGGCCACCTTTAAGCACCCACATACCAGCGTCGTTAAAGCTCCTGACCTGTCCATCAGCGAGTCCTGTGAACACATCAGTTATTTTGTAGCCTGACATCAGCTCGGCCTGTGAAAGAGCGGACCTTATTGAATCCACCGTGGCGTCTATATCTATTATAGTTCCTTTTTTTATCCCGTTAGATGGAGACTCGCCTATACCTATGATATCTACGCCGGCAACAGTGTGTTTGCCGACTAGGATGCACACTTTGGTAGTACCAAGGTCAAGTCCTGCAACAATATTCTTATTTATTTCCATAAGCTTAAAAACACCAGTAGCAAAGCTTTAAACGTTATTATATTATATATCAAATTGAGCTGACATGGACAATATATACATAAAAAGTAATAGAAAAGAGAAGAAAAAAATAGGGCGAAAGGTCCTGTTCTTTATTATTCTTGCGCTGGTATTTTTTGGGCTCTTCAAAGGGTGCCAGTTCACCATGAGGTCCATAGGGGGTATGGAGTTCATAAAGATCAAGAAAATCAATGTGAAAGCCCCTTCTAACATGGACCCCCAGGAGATCATAAAGATATCAGGCATAAAAGAAGGACAGAGCATACTAGGCATCTCAATAGACGAAGCTAAGAAGAGGATATCTTCGAATAAATGGGTCCAGACCGTGAGAATAAGACGCTCGCTCCCTTCAACCCTCAACATAGAGATAAGGCCCAAAGAGGTAAAGGCCCTGGCCCTGGAACAAAGCTCCCTCTATTACGTTGACGGGGAGGGTAAGATAATAGACAGGTTCATCCCTGGCTACCACAACGATGCTGCCATCATCAGTTCAAAACGTGACAATTACCTTAGGGCGATAAGCATAATGGGAAAATTAAAGAAGCTCGAGCCTGTCTCTGAGCTTTCTATAGAACAAGATGTCTTGACCGTTTATTCTTCCAAGTTCTCTTTCAAGATACGATTGGACATAGACGATATAGATGGTGGGATCTCAAAGGCCTTCAGGGTCATAAAGGACCTAAAAAATAATTCCGAGACGGCCAGGATAGTTGACGCATCATTGCCTGGGAACAAGGTCGTGGTGATAGGATTAAGGAAAATATAATTTACATCAGGTCCTGCATCTTAAGCGTTCCTTCTTGATAGGAATCCGCAATATACTGGAAGAACCTCTTTAAGACATATATATCGAAAGAAGAACCTTGCACCAATATCCTTCCCCTTTTAGTTACTGTGCTTGCATAAAGCATGAACTTTTCACCGTCGTTCCATATTACCCACTGCCAAACACCGGTCTTTGACCTTGAGTATGTGAATTTCTCTTTTATTGAATTGTCGTTCAAAAAATTCTCTTCATGCCACACAAAGTTGTGAACTCTTTCAACGTCTATGCTGCCGTTAAAGTCCTCCCTAAAACGCTGAACGGTCACATTTGCCTGTACATAGCTATTAGAGCCTGTAGAGGCTTCCAAAGGGTTCATTATATCAACTGAGTATATCCTTGGTTCATATACGCCGGCATCCCTCGCAAGTTCAGTCCTTACATCTGTCTTCCACTGTCCTTCTGGCAGTATTACGGTATCATCAAGCGCAAGTGTCCTCTTAACCCCAGCGGCGTATGGAGGCAATAACTCCTCTGGACTTTCCCAGGGTTTGTTGCCGCCTTTCAAGCTAAGATGGTCTCCAGATGGTATCAATAACCACACAAAGAAGCCGATAGCCAGGATGGTGAGGAGCAGATAAAGATACTTGTTTGGGGAATCCATCCCTTTATTTATGACATAAACTACTTTCTTTAGATCACCCTCGAACTTTATCCTATATACAGAGACGGCTTTTTCACCCATGCCGCCTAAAGAGATAAGGTCTCCATCCTTTACGGCCACTCTTTTTATTTTCTTACCGTTGACGTAGGTGCCATTAGTGCTGTTGGTGTCAGCAACTATTACTCTGGTCCCGCTAAAATGGACTTCAGCGTGTGAAGACGATATCCTCTCATTAGATATCTCGATATCGGAATTCTTTCTTCCGATCCTTGTGGTGCCTCTGGGTATTATATATGTCTTACCAGGTGACGCCCCTTTAACTTCTTCAATAATGACCTTGAACATGTGGTCATTTTACTCTGCATGCTTTTTAAACACAATAAAAAAGCCCCTCCCGTTAAGGGGAGGGGCTTACATTCAACATATAAAATGATCTTATCTGCAGAAGTCCTTTAGAGCCTGAACTCTATCGGTATTTTCCCATGTAAATCCTTCGTCCTCTCTTCCGAAGTGGCCATAAGCAGCTGTAAGGCTGTATGGGGCTTCTTTAAGTTTGAGCTCTCTTATTATGTCAGCAGGTTTAACAGGGAAAAGTTCTCTTACGGCGCTAACAAGTTTTTTGTTGTCGCATTTTGATGTTCCAAAGTCCTCTACCATTATTGAAAGAGGCTCTGCAACGCCTATTGCATAAGCAAGCTCTATTTCGCACTTATCTGCAAGGCCTGCAGCGACTATGTTCTTTGCTATGTACCTTGCGGCATAAGCAGCTGAACGGTCAACCTTTGAAGGGTCTTTTCCAGAGAAAGCACCGCCTCCGTGCCTTGAGAAACCGCCGTAAGTATCAACGATGATCTTCCTTCCGGTCAATCCGCAGTCACCCTGAGGTCCTCCAACTACGAATCTTCCTGTAGGATTGATGTAGTACTTAGGGTTCTTTATCATGCTGGCTGGGATGACCTTCTTTATCACTTCCTCAGTGATGAGTTCCTGAAGTTCCTTGTGGCCTATGGTCTCTGCGTGCTGTGTTGATACTACGACTGTGGTTATCTCCACAGGCTTGTTGTTCTCATATCTTACTGTTACCTGGGTCTTTCCGTCAGGTCTAAGCTCAAGTATCTTTCCGCTCTTTCTTACTTCAGAAAGCCTGCGTGCAAGAAGATGGGAATAGTATATCGGAGCAGGCATCAACACTGATGTGTCGTTGCATGCGAACCCGAACATCATGCCCTGGTCTCCAGCACCCTGTTCTTTGTAAAGGCCATTACCTTCGTCAACACCCATTGCGATATCAGGTGACTGTTTGTCTATAGAGGTCATTACTGCGCAAGTTTCCCAGTCATACCCCATGTCTGAATGTGTATATCCTATTCTCTTTATTGTGGACCTTACTATTGAAGGCATGTCAACGTATGTGTTGGTTGTTATCTCTCCAGCTATTACTGCCATACCTGTCGTTACCAACGTTTCACAAGCGACCCTTGAATTTGGGTCATCTTTGAGCATCGCTTCGAGTATGGAATCAGATATCTGGTCCGCTATCTTATCCGGATGCCCTTCTGTAACTGACTCAGATGTAAAAATGAAATCTCCTGCCATTGTCTTTCTCCTCCTGCTAAAAATATCAGCTAAGAACTTAAATCTCATTGGATATCCCATGTCAAGCCCTATCTTAAAGGCTTATCAGTAATCGACCCTTTCGCCTTTTATGATCTTTTCAGTATCAAGAGCTATTACCAGCTCCTCATTGGTTGGGATTATAAAAATAGGCACCTTGGAATCAGAGGCTGAAATGACGGCCTCTTTCCTGTTAAGGTCCAGGTTCTTCTTCTTATCAAGTTTTATGCCTAACCACTCTAAACCATCGGTGCTGTACTCCCTCACGAACTCATCGTTCTCACCTATTCCGCCCGTGAATACCAGAGCATCAAGACCGCCCATTGCAGCGGTATAAGACCCTATGTATTTCTTAAGCCTGTAGCTGTACATATCAAGGGCCAGTTTGCAGTCCTGATCACCTGCAGCTATAAGGTCATGAAGCTCTCTCATATCGCTGCACTTACCGGAAACACCAAGTATCCCGCCCTTCTTGTTAAGAAGGGTGTTTATGTCCTTCAGCGACATATTGAAATTTTCCATCATGAACAGAGGAAGCGCAGGGTCCATATCTCCAGCCCTCGTACCCATCATCAGGCCCTCAAGCGGGGTAAGCCCCATAGAAGTATCAACGCTCAGACCATTCTTGATCGCTGTTATGCTCGCGCCATTGCCAAGATGGCAGGTGATTATCCTTAGGTCCTTTATATCCTTTCCAAGTTTTTCAGCGGCTATTTTAGAGACGTACCTGTGTGATGTCCCGTGAAAGCCGTACCTTTTTACCATGTGTTCCTTGTAATACTCCTGAGGTATCGCATACAAGAAAGCGTGCTTAGGCATCTTTTGATGGAAAGCAGTGTCGAACACACCGCACTGTTTGTGCTTTGGGAAAAGTTTTCTGCAGACCTCTATGCCGAGGATGTTGGCTGGATTGTGAAGCGGTGCAAGAAAGGTGTACTTCTTTAATGAAGCCACCACAGCGTCTGTTATTTCCACTGAAGAGCAAAACTCTTCTGCTCCATGAACGACCCTGTGGCCTATTCCATGGATATCATCTGTACTTTTAACTACGCCGCAGTCCGCCGCATGTAAGTGATCAACTATCGCCTGTATGGCGGTCTCATGGTTTGGGAAAACCGCCTTTTGCTTAGAGATGACAAAGCCCCTGTCGTTCTTATAGGTAAAAAGACCTTCCTTTTCCCCTATCCTTTCCGCTATACCCCAAGCTAGTTTTTCGTGATTACTTGTCTTCACGAACTGGAATTTCACAGACGAGCTTCCACAATTAATTACAAGGATCTTCATCAGTAGATCTCCTTTAAAATGAACTAGAGTTTTATAAGCACATTAAAGAGGTCTTTGGTCCAAAGGGAAACACCCATCAGATATTCAGAGTTTGCTTCCATCGAGTACCAAACAACTACACCGTCGGTTATAAGCTTGCTTCCCTTGTGGGAGAACTCCAAAGTTATATTATCGCCAGGAGTAAAAAAGTATTTACCCCTCAAGCACATGCCTGCTTCGCTAAAATTGACTATATTGAAAGTATGGACCTCACCGTCGGTCTTTCTTGTTATTGTGGCCCCAAAATTACTGGTCGATACATCGAACCTAGGATATTTTCTCCTCTCCCTGTATGAGTCTATTACCGGGAGAAGACTTATTATCCTTTCGACCTCATCCTCTGTAATGTCCAAGGAAAGCCTTTTGTTACAAACTGGGCAGTGAGGCTTGGAATATGAGCTGAAGGACAGTGTCATTGAGCTCGTGTTTATAAGCTGAGGGAACTCTTCGTTACATGACGAACAGTAATATGTGACCACGAATGACCTTATTGCCCTTGCAGCACCCTGGTCCATTTTTAGTATAGGTTGCAGCAGCTGGTTCGGACACTCAATAAAGGTCAGGATGTAATTGCTGTCTACCAGCTTCTTTATCTCTTTTGACCATGCGGCTATACCGTCGTCAGTTATGCCCTCGACCTTCCTGAGTACGAACACTATCTCTGATATATTATCGTTATCTTTAAGTATCTTGTGAAGTTCAGGGGTAAGCTTAAAACGTCCGTCTATGGAACCATTTAGGCTTATTGTGAATCTGTTGCCAACTATGCTAAATAAGAATTCCATATCAAGACTCCTTTTAATTTATCTTGCTTAATACTATAATTTAAATCAGTATCAAGGAAAATCATGAATAAGAGTATACTATTAGCTACTGTTTTTGAAAAGGGTTCTTATCCAAGGACGATACACCCGGAACTCGCGGTCTGTGGAAGATCGAACTGTGGCAAATCATCGTTCCTTAACTCGCTGCTAGGCATAAAGAACTTGGCCAGGGTGTCTTCAAAACCAGGCAAAACAGCCTCTATAAATTTCTATCAATATACAGATAAACTTGTAATAGCGGACCTGCCTGGCTATGGTTACGCAAAGGCCTCATGGGACATAAGGAATAAATGGAAAGGCCTGATAGAGGATTACCTTTTTACCAGAAAACAGCTTCAAGCGGCGTTCATACTTGCGGATGCAAGAAGGGGACTGCAAGAAGAGGAACTAGGGCTGATAGAGCTGTTTAAAAGCCGAGGGCTTAAGGTAATGGTCATAATAACAAAAACAGACAAACTTTCCTCATCAGAACTTGCAAAAATGAAGGCTGATACACTTGCCCTAATATCCAAATTATGGCAGGATATGCATGACATGATCTTTTTCACATCGTCATTGAAAAAGGTCGGTATAGACTCGGTCAAGAAGTACCTAGAACGGTCTTGTAGGTAAAAGATGAAGTTGACCATATTAACAGCAGTAGAGATCCTTTTATTCAACATCTGCATAATACTGGCATTTCAGCCAAGGTTCATTTTCAAGTTCCTTAACATAGACGTAAAATATGAAAAAAAGATCCGCCTGTTAATGACGGGACTGGCTGTTTTCTTCATTTGTGTGCTTTTTTGCTGGAGCTTCCTTTTCGGGTCCATCCTGTTCCTTTACAAACAATCATTAATATACAATTAAGAGGTCCAAAATGTTCAATATAGACTGGCAAAATTTGACTCAGAAAGAATTAAGCAGGGAGCACCTTGAACTTGCGAAGAGGTCTGTACGCGATCTAATGGATAAAAAGCGCTCCGGAAAAATAGGTTTCATGGACGTAAATGAAGGAATAATAAACCTTAAAAGGATAGACGAAACATCTTCGTGGGTCCGTGATAATTTTGAGGACCTGGTAGTACTTGGCATAGGAGGCTCGAGCCTGGGCGGGAAGACCATAGTATCTGCACTCACCAATAAGTTCTCAAAAAAAGGGACCAAGGTCCACTTTGTGGACAATGTGGACCCCGACTACTTCACCGATATGCTTGATGCCATAGACATAAAAAAGACCGCCTTCAACGTGATATCAAAATCGGGTTCAACAGCAGAGACCATGTCACAGTTCCTGGTTATATATAAACATCTGTGTGACAAGCTCGGGAAAAAAGAGGCTGTATCAAGGATAACACTCACTACTGACCCAAAAAAAGGTGCCTTGAGGCCGCTTGAAAGTTCCATGGGTTTTAGGACCCTTGAAGTACCGCAGAACATCGGCGGAAGGTTCAGCGCCCTTAGCGACGTAGGACTTTTTCCGGCAGCCGTGGCAGGCATAGATGTTAAGGCACTCATTGAAGGTGCTGGAGAAAGAGCAAAACAGGCATCCAGCGAAGATATAGCGGTAAATGATGCGCTCAAGTACTCAATAGTTAAATATGTGCATGCACAGAAAGGCTACAACACGTGCGTGATGATGCCCTACTCGACCAAACTGTTCGAACTAAGTTTGTGGTACGTTCAGTTATGGGCAGAAAGTCTGGGTAAACAGGGTAAGGGACAGACCCCAATACCTGCTATCGGTGCAACAGACCAGCACTCACAGGGCCAGCTGTTCATCGAGGGTCCAAAAGACAAGTTCATAACTTTCATAGGGATAAAACGCCACGACAATAACGTAAAGATACCTGAGTTCGACGTAGATATTGACGCTTTCTCTTACCTCTCTGGACACACAATGAAAGAGCTCCTTGATGCAGAGATGCATTCCACTCAAAAGGCGCTCTACGAGAACAAAGTGCCGTCCGTAAGGATAGAGCTGCCAAAACTTGATGCATACCATATGGGCTCGCTCATGATGTTCCTTGAAGTAGCCACAGCGATAACGGGTGAGTTCATGGGAATAGACGCCTTTGACCAGCCTGGAGTTGAGCTTGGGAAAAAATATACTTATCAAATGATGGGGAGAAAAGGGTACTAAACTATGAGCAGCGATAAAAGGTCCAGGGATAAGACCAATGTAATAAACAGTGATACGTTCAAAATGAAACTTGAGAACGCAAAAAAAGACAAAGCGTCCTTAAGACAGATGAACGGCACCTTTATAGGCAGGAAGTATCCCATAAACAAAGGCACCACCCTCGTAGGCAGAGATCCCGGCCTTGACATAACAGTGCAAGAGGACAGTGTAAGCAGAAGACACGCAGAGCTGATCTTCGATGGAGAATCGCTTCAGGTCATAGACCTTGACAGCACTAATGGCACTTTCATAAACGACAAGCAGATAAAGAACAAGACGGCAAACCCCGGAGATCTTGTCAGGTTCGGTAATATCCTCTTTAAATACATCCCTTCAGGGAGTATCGAGACCGTTTTTCACGACGAACTAAGCAACCTTGCCCACCTGGACGGACTTACAGGATGCTTCAACAGAAAATACATATTGGACTACCTGGAGACAGAGGTAAAGAGGTGCCAGAAGCTTGAACTGCCTCTTTCACTCATAATGCTGGACCTGGACCACTTTAAGGACGTGAACGACACTCACGGCCACCTAGCCGGCGACTACGTCTTAAAAGAGACCGTACGCCTTATAAAGGATAAAGTGCTCAGGGCCTCCGACGTCCTTGGAAGATACGGCGGAGAGGAATTCTGTGTAATAATGAGCGAAGCTCCACTAAGAATAGCTGTGGATGTTGCAGAAAGAATAAGAAAGACCATCCTTGGTCATAATTTCATGTTCGAAGAAAAAAAGCTGAACATCAGCATAAGCGCTGGTGCGGCCCAGGTAAGCAAGACCACAGACACATCAAAGACACTACTAGAATCAGCAGATAAGGCCTTGTACAAGGCTAAACAAACCGGCAGGAATAAGGTCTGCTCTTAATTAATTAAGGGTTATGTTAGAAAGATAGCTAGTCTTGCTTTTTACATTTTTACTAGCATTTTCAAGTAGTTTGTGGGCTTCGCCCCTAAGATTGTTCTTTGCTATAAACCTATAGAACTCCCTTATTATAGGGCTGTTCCTGTAATTCTTTGGGTTAAAAGTCTGGGCATTTTTGTCTCTTATGACATTTAGATCCATGTTTTCACCTTCCTATATTGAGAACACGTATACACGTAAATTCAACAGACGGAGTTTAGCACAATAGCCCGCCCATGTCAAGGTACTAGCTTCAATCCTTGAAGTGCATCTACGTCGACCAAACGACAAGCGGCGAGGGTATTGTTGATAAACCAAAATTGTTTCTTTATGATTATAGGGGTATTTTTATGTTGCATTAAAGTATATTTATAATCTATAAAGAGTTTTCAAAAAAAACATTAAGGAGTATGCCAAAGTTGATGAAAGATAATGTTGGTAAACACGTTCTTGTTGATATGCATGGGTGCAAACCTGAACTTCTTAAAAAGGTAGATTTCATATCTGATGCAATGTACCAGGCCGCAAAGAAGTCACAAGCAACTATAGTTGGCCAGTTCTTCAAACAGTTCGACCCTTGGGGGGTAAGTGGTGTTATTGTCATAGCAGAAAGCCACATCAGCATACACACATGGCCTGAGTTTGGCCTCGCTTCAATAGATTATTTTTCATGTTCGGATGAACCTAATATCAACTCGGCGATAGATCATTTGGCCCAGACACTCGGTGCAAAACAACTGAAGGTAGTAGAACTAGCTAGAGGCAACATGGAAATACAGCGTTCATATGAAATAGATAACAGAGCGGAGATAACAAATGAAATGGCTGTATGAGATGTTCCCTGCAGAGGGTGACAACGCCCAGCTTTCTTACGGATATTCCGTCAGCAAGGTCCTGTTCTCTGAACGTTCAGAATACCAGCAGGTAGACGTAATAGAGAACCCCGTATACGGCAAGGCGCTCTTTCTGGACAGGCTCATGATGACCACGGAAAAGGATGAGTTCATCTATCACGAACTGCTAACTCACGTACCAGCGTCTAGAATAGACGGCCCACAGAGGGCCTTGATAATAGGCGGAGGCGACGGAGGTATTGCAAGGGAACTTTGCAGGTACAGCTCAATAAAAGAGGTAATAGTTGCAGAGATAGACGGCATGGTCATAGATGCCTCAAGAAAATTTCTTCCAAAAATAGCCTGCGGGTTTGACGATCCAAGGGTAAAGATACAGCTTGGCGACGGTGCTGCTTTTGTTGCAAACCAGCCAGACAATTCTTTTGATCTTGTTCTGGTGGACTCAACTGAACCCATCGGGCCTGGCATAACATTATATAAAGAGAAATTCTATCGTGAGTGCTGCAGGGTGCTTAAAGACAACGGACAGTTTTCCGCACAGGGCTTGGCGCCTTTCATACATGAAGAAAGTCAGAACTTAATGAATCAGACTTTAAAGAAAGCCTTCAACTGGGTAAAACCATACATGGGTGTAATACCTACATATCCAACGTCACTGTGGTTGTTCTTCCATGCGGCAAAAAAGGCCCAGGACATAGATGACATTTCATACACAAGGCTTCCTAACGGAACAAAATACCTTACAAAAGAACTTCTTAGATCTTGTTATAACATACCAAGGTTCGTCGAAACGAACCTTGGTAATTAATTGTTTCTTACTTAAGTTTACTTTCTTTTGTGAACGACAACAGCAGGATCATCGCTGCAAGTATTACGTAGCCCAAAGAGAACT
>JAKLHL010000210.1 GCA_022710165.1 Bdellovibrionales bacterium
ATGGTTGTCTTGCCGGAGCAGGGGAGACCTGTTAGCCATACCACGGCTCCTTTTTGTGATAAGAGCTCTTGGCGGAGTTTTTTAGGAACAAGGCTCTTATGTGAACTTATATGGTCGTTCTTCTTTTTTGCCGTTTGTTTTTCAGGGGCCGCGTCCCTTGCAAGTACCATTCCTGCCGCTACGGTCCTGTTCGTTATCTTGTCTATGAGTATAAAGCTCCCGGTGCTGTGATTCCTGTCAAAAGTATCGGCAAAGACAGACTGATGAAGCTCTATCTTTACCCTTCCTATATCGTTCATGTTCAAACTGTCGGCTTTGGTCCTTCTAAGTGTGTGTACGTCGGTGCGGTACTGTATTTCTTTTAAAGTTCCTTGTACCGTCCTTGTGGTCTGTTTGAGCAGGAACTGATATCCCTTGCTCAGACTTATCTCTGCGTCCATCCACACCAGCATCGCACCAAGCTCATTAAGAACGGTCGGCTGGTTCCTTGAAGAGACTATCATGTCACCTCTGCCAACGTCGATATCGTCTTCAAGTGTAACGCAGATAGCTTCATCCGGTCCGGCTTTTTCAAGTTCGCCGTCGTAAGTTATGATGGACTTTATCTTGCTGGTCCTCTTTGACGGAAGTATGGTTACAGCCTCGCCTTTACGCAGGACTCCTGAAGCCAAAGTGCCCGCATAGCCCCTGAAGCCTCCGTTAGCACGGATTATGTTCTGGACCGGGAACCTTAGATCTATATGGTTCTTATCGCTCGCAATATATATGTTCTCAAGGAAGGGCAGAAAAGCCTCACCCTTATACCAAGGTGTGTTCTCGCTTTTTTTAACGACGTTGTCACCGTGAAGCGCAGAGACAGGAAAAAAATGTACATCACGTGTGATCAATCTTGAAGAGAAGTCCTTGTAGTCTGAAACGATCTTGTTAAAGACCTTCTCCGAATGATCAACAAGGTCCATCTTGTTTATTACAACAGCGGCGTGGTCTATGCCAAGAAGAGAGGCTATGAAGGCATGTCTTTTGGTCTGTATGGTCACGCCTTTCTGGGCGTCTATCAGTAAGACAACAAGACTTGCCCTTGAAGCCCCAGTTACCATGTTGCGAGTGTATTGCTCATGGCCCGGAGTATCTGCAATAATGAACTTTCTTTTCTTGGTCGTAAAGTATCTATATGCAACGTCTATCGTTATTCCCTGAAGACGTTCCTCTTTTAAGCCATCCACTACAAAGCTTAGGTCTATGTCAGCCTTTACGCTGCTTTTTTGCTTGGAGTCTTTTTTTAGTGCTTTCAGGTGGTCCTCGTAGATCATGCCTGAATCATGCAAAAGACGTCCTATGAAGGTAGATTTACCATCGTCAACACTACCCGCAGTCAGAAAATGGAGAAGGTCTTGCATTTAAAAATACCCCTCTCTTTTTTTCTGCTCCATGGAAGCGTCAGAATCATGGTCTATTACCCTTGTTATCCTTTCAGAGTTCTTTATCTCCATTAGTTCAGCGACTATTTTGTCAACAGTATCAGCGCTGGAACTTATGGCCCCTGTACATGGGTGGCATCCAAGGGTACGGAACCTGCACATTTTAGTGATCGCTTTTTCTCCGGGTAAAAGGGGTGTCCCTTCCTCTACAGGTATAAGCTGTTCACCTCTTATAATCATCTTCCTTTCTTTGGCGAAGTACATCGGTACTACCGGTATTTTTTCCTGCTGTATATATAGCCATATGTCCAGCTCAGTCCAATTTGACAAAGGGAATACCCTTATACTTTCACCTGCTACGTGCCTTGCCTGATAGATGTTCCAAAGTTCGGGTCTTTGGTTCTTTGGGTCCCATTGGCCGAACTTGTCCCTGAAAGAAAAGACCCTCTCTTTAGCCCTGGATCTTTCTTCTTCTCTTCTTGCACCGCCAATAGCCAGGTCAAAACCACCTTCCCGTATCGCGTTCAAAAGTGCTTCTGTTTTTAATATCGAACAGCATTTTTGTGTGCCCATGTCGAAAGGGTTATAGCTGCTATCTTGGGCCTTTGGGTGTGAATATATTCTTATGTCTATGTTCTTTGTTTTTCTTACCTCTTCCCTAAACTCATACATTTCTTTGAATTTGTAACCGGTGTCGACGTGCAGGAAAGGGAAGGGTATCTTTCCGGGATAGAAGGCTTTTTCTGCAAGACGGAGCATTACGGATGAATCCTTCCCGACGGAGTACAAGAGTACGGGCGATTCAGCCTCTGCTGCGGCTTCTCTTATTATGTGGATGGATTCTGCTTCTAAGGCTTTAAGATATCCTGATCTAAACACGGTTTAGCCAAAGTTTATTGGATTCAGCGAGACCGTCGGCCTGAGGTCCAAGTATCTTGACCCAGTCTGGCTCAACTGGTTCAAGTTTCTTTCTTATGACATGGAGGTCTTTCATCCATGCCGCAGGGTCTCTTTCTATATTCTCTTGATGTATGTTGTTGAAGTCGTGTTTGTAGTATTCCTCTCCTATGAAGGAGTATATCCTTTTCATCTGTTCTTCTGGGGATCTGGTCAAACGGTCAAAGTCAACGAACAGCATTCTGTCTTCAAACCCTCGCTGAATGGCATCCTGTATACCAAGATATGACCAGCCGGTGGTCTCTTTTGGAGAGCCCCAGTGTTTTACTCTTCCT
>JAKLHL010000211.1 GCA_022710165.1 Bdellovibrionales bacterium
CCAGCCCAAATTTAAGCAGCTGGAACAATGTTCCAATATTGAAGATGCTGAACCAAAAGACGGGAATGAAAGTCTACATGGATAATGATGCCAATTGCGCCGCTATAGGTGAACATTGGATAGGGGCGGCAAAAGGAGCCAAGAACGCTGTAATAGTGACCCTCGGCACCGGTGTAGGCGGCGGGATAATAATAAACGGGAAGATATTCAGGGGCTCACACGGTACTGCAGGAGAAATAGGGCACATAACCGTGGAAAAGAATGGCAGACCTTGCGGCTGTGGAAATAATGGGTGTTTAGAGGCATATGCCTCAGCCACAGGAGCGGTAAAGACAGCTGAAGAAATGGGCCTCACGGGCCTTACGGCTTATGAGATATTCCTTAAAGCAGAAAGCGGCGACGAAGTAGCAAAAAAAGTACTCAACGAATCCGGCAAATATTTAGGCATAGGCATTGCAACCTTTGCCAACATCTTCGACCCTGATACCATAATCATCGGTGGTGGCTTTGCAAGTGCTGACAAATATTTAATACCAGCTGCTGTAAAGGAAGCTTACAAAAGATCTTTCAAGACCGTCATGGATAAAATAAAGATACACAAAGCAGAACTTGGTAACAACGCCGGGATAATAGGTGCCGCAAGACTTGGCTTTATTTCCTGACCTTATTTTACTTTTTTCCCGAACCTTGAGAACCTTATCCAGGAAGTCGTGAACATTTTGGACCAGTTAAGTGAAAGCCACACGAACATGGCCCTTCCTCTTACTTCCTCTCTTTTTGCAAAACCCCAAACTCTACTGTCTTCGCTGTTATCCCTATTGTCACCCATAAAGAACAAAGAACCCTCTGGCACCACTACTTCCATGCTAAAGGTCCTGTAGAGCATTCCTCTGTCCTTTAATTCAAGTTCATAGTGTGGGATCCCTTTAAGGTCCTCAACATAAAGACTATACATGTCTGGAGTATATTGTTCTGTGTCTGCGACGTCTTCCATCACAGGATAAAAATCTGTGCTCTTCTTTGTGATAAGTTCGTCGTTAACATATAGTTTTGTATCTTCTACCCTGATCCTATCGCCTGGCAGACCTACAAGACGTTTAACATAGACCTTCCTGTTCTGTAGTGGAGGCTTGAAAATAACGACATCCCCTCTTTTTGGCTCATCCCATCTTGCCACTTCACCAAGGAAAGGTATCCTTAGTCCATAAGCAAGCTTGTTAACAAAAATATGGTCCCCTATTTTTAAAGTAGGTATCATGCTACCCGACGGTATCTTGTAAGGTTCTATGACGGAATGTCTAAGCCACAATATGGCAAGGACAAGGATGATAACCTCTATGGTTTTATATCTTAGGGATCTTTTTCTTGTTGAGATCTGCTCCTCGTAAGTCTTTGCCTTTATGTTCATGTTAAAATTATCCTTAAGGAACGCTCTTAGTGGTTTATAGACTTTTTCCTTTCTTTCAAAAGATTGCTTTGACCTGTGATGACCTATTATCGATATAACAAGGCTGACAAAAAGTTCGTATATAAAACCGAACATCCACACCAGAAGTTTCATTGTGTTTTGCTCCTCTTAAGTATAATATTATCCCTGATAGAACAAAAAAAGAGATATTCCAATGCATATTTTATTATTTTTTATTATGGCCTCTAATCTGCTCTTCGCGCAAGAGGCCCCATTTGCCAATGCTGACATGGATAGAAGGATATTCATGCCAAGGACCTTGGCGCTTTCTGGCAACATGACAGCAAGGATAAATCTTAACGAATCAATGTATTTTAACCCGGCAAGCTCGGCTCACTCAAGATGCATGTCCATAGATGGAGGTGTTGCCTGGAACAAGATACCCTCAATAGACGGAAGGTCTGACACCTATTTTGTTAATGCGTTGGATACAGAGAGCGGAATGTTCGGTGGGGGAATAGGATACGCAAAAAGGAGCATAAGCAGCGGCGGGGCTGAATGGGAATTAAGAGGTGTAATAAATAAACTGATGCTGAACAACAGGCTTGGTCTTGGCATCGGTGTATCATACTTAAGCTATAGTCAGCTGGGCCAAAAGGATAACAACCTTAACGCCAACTTTGGATTCCTGTGGCTCTTGACACCCAAGAGCATCATCGGCGCAACTGCTTACAATCTTTTCGGCGATGGACACGGCATAAACACAAGATCTGTTGCCTTTGGGTTCAGACAAACTTTCTGGGATTTTTTCTCAATAGACCTTGATCTTGAACACAGGTTCAGGAAAAAGATAAACTACGGCGGTGCTTTAGAGCTTCTCTACAACAACGGGCTGATGATAACTTTCAGCGCCAAGAGGAACCAGTTCCTGCACAACAGTTCCTGGGGTATGGGCCTTGGTTATGTAGGGCCAAAGATAAGCCTTATCTATGGGACCATGAACGCCATTACAGCGCCATACAGTTTCGCACACTCATTTTCTCTTAGGGTTTTCTTCTAGGGCCATCCTTTTTAGAAATTCCTTGAACAAGGGTTTGCTCTTATAGATCTTCCCGAACTCCTTCCCGTTCAAAAGAACTATTGGTGTCCCGGGGATGCTTATCCCTTTATATATATCGTTCTCGGCAGACATTCTGTTCTTAAGCCAATCAGAGCTCATGCAGTTCTTAA
>JAKLHL010000212.1 GCA_022710165.1 Bdellovibrionales bacterium
CAGACCTTTAACCTTGTCTCAGTACTTAACGTCTATGACAACGTTGAGTTCCCTCTTTTGTTAAAGAACCAGATGACCAAGCCTGAAAGGGAAAAAAGGGTCATGCACTACATAGAAGCTGTGGGGCTTAAGAACTACACCAAGCACAGGCCTAATGAACTTTCTGGTGGTCAGCGTCAGAGGGTTGCAATAGCAAGGGCTCTTGTTACTCATCCAAAGATAATATTGGCTGATGAACCTACTGCAAACCTTGATTCAGTTACTGGGCAGAACATACTTAACATCATGAAAGACCTGAACAAGAAAGAAAAGACGACCTTTGTTTTCTCCACCCACGATCAAAGCATAATGAAGCAGGCCTGCAGAATAGTTTATCTTCATGACGGTGAAGTATTAAAAGAAACGGGGAAGAAAGTTTGTGTTCTTTAAACTAGCTTTTAGGAACCTCCTTTCGAGGAAGATAAAGATAATAGTGATAGGCTCTGTTGTGGCCTTTGGAAGCCTTATTGCCGTAATAGGCGGATCCTTTGTTGAGTCAATGTCGGACGGTATGCGTAAAAGCATAACCAACAGTGTTTCTGGAGATATACAGCTTTACTCTGCTGATTCTAAAGAGCGCCTTTCTGTTACCGGGGGGCCGGGAGGCAATTTCCCCGACATAGAGACCATAAACAACTATAAACAGATAAAAGAAGTCATACTTGCGAACGTGCCTGAAGTTAAGGCGGTGGTTGCCCAGGGCGTCAGCATGGGCTTTATGAATCCAGGTAACATCCTTGATATCAAACTCGCTGAATTAAGGAAGTTAAAAGGCAACTGGAGAGAAGAACAGGCACTCAAAGATCACGTAAGATCGATAATAGTTAATATACAAAAGACCTATGTAAATAACGTTACCGAGATAGGTTCCATTTCTGAAGAAGATCTGGAGAAAGATAAAAAGAACATCAAAAAAGCTTTATCCAAGGAATTCTGGGCGAGCTTTGATAGTAACAGGAACGAACATCTAGAGTTCCTAGAGAACAGGATAGCCCCTCTGATATATGATGAAAGCACGGTGTTCTTTCTTTATATGGGCGTTGTGCCAGGACAGTATGTAAAGAACTTCCCGCTGGTGGAGGTGGTGAAAGGAGAACCTATACCTAGGGGTAAAAGGGGCTTTTTATTCAACGAGGCTGAATATGAGAACCAGGCAAAGCATAAGATAGCCAGGCGCCTTGATACCATAAAGCAGGATATAGAGAAGAAGCACAGGGCCATAAAGGGTGATAAGGAACTCGAGGACAGGATCAAGGCCAACGTTGATCAGGTCTCAGAAATATATAACCAGCTAAATCCTCTGCAGGTAAAAGAACTTTTACCTAAGCTCAAAGCTTTTCTTGGTTCAAGCTCTGACGATATAAATGAGCTCTGCAAAGAGTTCCTAGTCATGGACGACAGCAACTTCATGGGACGTTACAAGTTCTTTTATGATGAGATAGCACCAAAGATAATACTCTATAAGATAAAAGTTGGGGATGTTTTCCCTCTGCAGACCATTACAAAGAACGGCTATGCAAAGTCCATAAATCTTAAGTTGTACGGGATATTCAAATACAAGAACTTTGAGGACTCGCCTTTGATGGGTCATTACAACGTCATGGACCTGATGTCCTTTAGGGACCTTTACGGTTTCATGTCTGCAGAAAGACTGGAAGAGACCCAAAAGCTTGAAAAGGAAATGGAAAAAATAGCAGGCGACCTGGATATGAAAGAAGAGGACATAGAAAAGATCTTTGAAGAGGGTAAGCAGACCATTGTAAAGTCAAAGGGTAACGCCTCTATTTCTGACAGGATACAGAAAAAAGACAGGGTTAATGTTCTTGACCTTACTTATACCGACGAGCAGATGGAAGACGGGATATGTTTAAATATTGCCGTTATATTAAAAGACCCTTCAAAGATGAACAAGGTCATAAAAAAGATAGAAAAGCTTAACGAAGAACATAAGCTTAATATTAAAGTACTGAACTGGCTTGATGCCTCTGGAACTCTTGGACAGTTCACTTTTGCAATGAAGGTCATCCTCTACATATTCATAGCAGTGATCTTCATAGTGGCAGTTTTTATAATCATGAACTCCATGCTAATGGCGACCATGGAAAGGACGAAAGAGATAGGTACTATGAGGGCCATGGGCGCTCAAAGGAACTACGTGCTTAAACTTATCCTGGCAGAGACTTCTATGCTTAGCTCGATATTTGGCATGCTAGGTATATTCATCGGTCTTGTTATAGTGATCTTCTTTCACTACTTTGGTATCCCTGCAGGTACGTCTCAAGTGTTCCTTTTCTTGTTCTCTGGGCCAAGGCTTTATCTTTCTGTAGAGTTTGCTTATGTACTCGCTGTTCTTGCCTTAATTGTGTTCGTTAGTCTTGTCGCTAGCTACTATCCTGCCAGAAAGGCCGCAAGTGTTTCACCTATAACGGCCATGCACAAGGGAGAGTGATGAGATGCTTAAGTTCGTTAAAATAGCAGCAAGGAACATCTTAAAGAACAGAAATAGGTCTATTATACTTTCTACATCTATAATAATAAC
>JAKLHL010000213.1 GCA_022710165.1 Bdellovibrionales bacterium
GAATCCAGCGTAGTTGTAGTAAATGAATATGAAAACCCCGCAGGCAAAGGTCGTATTTATATTGTCAGTAGGAGGTATGAACCCCGGCACAAGGCCTATAACGTCATTTAAGAATATAAAAAGGAACACCGAAGCTAAAACAGGAAAGAACTTTCTTGCGTTCTTCTCTCCCATTATTTCTGAGGCGAGTGAAAGCAATATACTAGAGATAAGCTCAAAAAAATTCAAAAGGTTGAATTTTTTATTAGGTAGCTCGTGATCCTCTATTCTTTTTATCTTACGATAAATGACAAGTGCAAGTAACAAACACACCAATGTTATAAATGACGCATTCAACACATGAATATATTCATGCGTTGAGAACTTTTTCAAAAAAGGCATCAAACTAAACCAAGAAAAAGCGTGCATCAATGACTCCCTGTAAACAACTAGAGAGACCTCTTGTACAACACAAAAACCGTGCCTGCAAGAGAAAGAGATATCCCCACAATGAACCATAGGGCGCTCATTTTAAGGACAACAAGGAACAGATAACAGCCCCCAAAAAGCACTGCTAGCTTTATAAAGAAACCACCGCTTAACTTTAGCTTTTCATAGGTAGAGGTACTGCTCTTTTCTGAAAAGGTCACAACAAGGCTAAAGAGCCTATACATAAGATACCAGTTAAAGCTCCCTAAAATAGCACCACACAAAAATGCCAGGATTTTATAAACCAAGCTCCCCTATTATCCTCCTTAGTATTTCATTCTTCTTTGTTACCCACATTGGTCCGACCAATCTCCCGGGCTCGGCCTCGGCAGTAAGCCGGTGTATGACAACATCCTTTGGGGTCATAATGATGGCCTGTTTTACTAGTTCTATGTAGTCGTCCATGCTTAAGAGATCAAATTTTTCTTTGTTGTATAAGGCCTCAAGCTGCGTGCCCTTTATAATGTGCAGGGCGTGTATCTTGTAGCCGTTAACGCCTGTAGCTATGAATTTTGAGAAAGATGACAGCATATCCTCTTTGGTCTCTACAGGTATCCCGAATATTATATGCCCTACGCTTTGTATCGAAAGGGCTTTAAGTTTTGATACAGCATCGATAAAATCACTTGCCTTGTGGCCCCTGTTCATCCATTTTAAACTTTTGTCATGCATAGACTGACAGCCCAGTTCTACCCAAAGATAGGTCTTCTTATTGTATTCGTTAAGCAGGTCCAAGACGTCTGGCCCAAGACAGTCTGGCCTTGTAGATATGGCCATACCGACAACACCAGGAAAGGCCAAGGCTTGCGAATATAGCTTGTCCAAAACATCTATATTTGCAGCCGTAGACGTAAAAGCCTGAAAATAAGCTATGAATTTTTTTGATTTATACCTTCTCACCGCTATTTTTGCACCTTTTTCAAGCTGTTCTTTTATCCCCATGTCCTTTTGGATCCACGAAGCCGCAGAACCGTTCTCTCCACAAAAGATACAGCCTGAAGAACCAGCCCTGTTTGGACAGATCAGCCCCGCGTCCAAAGGTATCCTTTGCACCCTCTCTCCAAAGAGGCCTCTTAGATGTTCATTCAAAAAGGTACGTTCCATGACAAAAACATTATACTGCAGAAGGAATTGAACATATAATCATAAATCATGAAAAATACAGACAAGATAAAGACTATTGGGATAACGGCTCCAGCATCATCTTTCAAAAAAGACGATCTCTTGAAAACGACAGCATTCCTCCACAAAATGGGTATAAAAACACTTTATACCAACACCATCTTCAAGAAAGATGGTTTTAACGCCGGAACGGCAAAGGAAAGGTCCAGGGACCTTTTAAAAGCCATCAATGACAAAAATATAGAGGCTGTGTTATTCGCAAGAGGCGGATATGGATGTTCACAGATACTTCCGTATCTTGAAAAGAAAGATCTAAGGACTTCACTTAAGGGCAAGCTCTTAATGGGTTACAGCGACTTAACATCTCTTTTTTGCTATCTTTACTCGAAATACGGGAAAGAGTGTGTTTATGGGCCGAACGTTACCAGTCATTACTTCAAGAATAAGGGACTTATTAAGAACATCATGGGGAGCAAGACAGGCACAAGCCAAAAGATAAAGGTCATCAATAAAGGTCCAGCAAGAATAAAAGCCCCGGTCTTTGGCGGCTGTCTTTCTGTGCTGGCAAGCATGGCTGGAACACCATATTTAAAACCACTAAAAGGACACATCTTTTTTATGGAGGACACCAACGAAGCCCCATATAAAATAGACAGGATGCTTACCCAGTTGATACAGTCAGGGATAATAAAAGATATAAAGGCCATCGCTGTTGGAGCAATGGAAAATTGTGATTCACCCAACATAGGCTGGAAAGATGTTGTATTAAGGGTAGCTAAGGAATTGAATGTACCTGCAATATACGGTATAAACGCTGGCCATGCGGGATTCGGTACTGTAATAAGGCTGGGGGCAGTCGGAACGATAGACCTAAATAAAAAGGAGTTTAAAATAAAAGATTGAAGGAACTCACAAAAATAATAGAAGAAGGTTTTAAGACCAGAACATATTCAGCCATAGCTGTAGAGGTCATTAAAAAGAACGAGAT
>JAKLHL010000214.1 GCA_022710165.1 Bdellovibrionales bacterium
GGCTTCAGGTATATCAATATATCAGCTTATGTTCCCCGTTATGACCATCTCGCTTATAGCAGGGTTGCTGACTTTTTATGTTTCGTTCTATGATGGTCCGTGGGGGAACAGGAATTTTGAGAACGCCATACACAAAATAGGATCCAGCAGTACGACCATACAACTTAAAGAAGGTTTCTTTAATGAAGATATGGTCAAGGACTTCATGATATATGTCGGCAAGATAGTCCCTGAAAGCAACACTATGGAGAATGTGTTCATATATGATGAAAGGGATAAAAAGAACCCAGTTGCGATTACAGCAAAAAGTTCAAAAATAGAAGTGGATGATGTTACCAAGAAGACAGAACTTTACCTTAATAACGGTTTTATTACATTTATAAATAATGTGGGTTTAAAATATAGAAGGGCCAGTTTTGAAAACTATAGGGTCCTTCTGCACGAGGGCTCTTATATTAAGGACAGGAACCCCAATCTTCCTTCAATGACCTATGGTGAGCTTAAGGACGGCATTAACAGGCCAAGTACTCCTGAACAAAAAGCATGGAAGAATAAAATGGTCGTGGAGTTCAACAGAAGATTTGCCATACCAGTTGCATGCTTGATATTCGGCTTTCTTGGTGTTGCGTTAGGGAACACCAATAACAGGAACATACAGGTCGGAGCGGGTTTTATGAGTTTTATTATAATGCTTTCATATTGGATACTTTATATAGTCTCTACGAGTATGGGGGCCAAAGGCAGCATAAACCCTACGGTCTCCGCCTGGGCTGCTAATATTTTATTCTCGGTATTCGCTATCTATTTGTTTGAGAAGAAAGTTTAGTCCGGCAGACGTATTAACTCTATTTTACCTGCTATGAACCTGTGAAAAAGATAATAGGCCCCCAGGCTTAATCCTGCTTTTATTAAATAGTTATAAAAATTTAGGTCAGATATATAATGGTCTGCGATCTGCATGATTATAAAAAGAGCCAGCGGCGTTGAGAGAAGGTTTATTAGAAGCCTTCTCTTTTTATAGATACCGCCGGATATCTTTCTTGAGAGGTACAGGTTAGAAAGCATAAGAACGATGATTAGCACTATAACTATGTATGGTATTTGATCGATGCCAAGCTTTTTTGTTGCCGCTAGATATATAGAAGATCCCAGTATTATTATGGTCAGGTAGACAACGTTCAGTAACTTCTGTTTTTTGATAGCCACCAGCTCATAGTTTAAAAGCAGGAATATCGAGTAAAAATAGCCTGCAAAAACGAAACACCTTAAGAAGAAAATGCTTGCTATGTACTCTTTGAACAGAAGCATGAATATGCATGGGATTATGTAATATGCAAAGATCATTAAATAAGGGAAATACATTGCAGCTTTTCTGCATGCTCCGATAATATACTCGAATGTTTTCTTTGTGTCGTTATGCTCGCCGTATAAGAGGTTCATCCTTTGGTATATAACTACAGTAAAAGAGAATATGGCAAGGTTTAAGCTCATGGCGATATTACCAGCCAGGAAATAGATGCCATTCTCATAATTGGAATAATTCTTTGCTACAAAGAATCTGTCTAGGTTGGCCAGAACAGTATTCATGACAGACACAGCGAGGAGCGACAAGGAACTCCTGAAAAGTTGCTTTGTGTATTTTGGGTGTTCTGCTTTTGAAATACTGATGTCTTCGCGTCTGTTTATTATGTGCCTTAAATAGATCAGCAATATTATTAACGGAGGGATAGCGGTGCCAAAGAAGTATGACCAATACATTGCAAGTATCTTTAATTTTCCTACGAGCAATATGACTATGGTCAGGCTGACAACAGCGTAAATCCCTCTCATTAAAGACGTGTGGCTGAATTTGCCGTGGGAGGAGAGAATGGTGTATGCAAACCTGTCCATTTGACATGCAACCAATGAGCCTGTTACAAAAATTATACCGTAATATTGTACCGGGTTATTTTTGTCGCCAAATATGGACAAGAACAAGATGCCTGCAATTATTATCAACAAGGAAAGAACAACAGCGTATATTGAGTAGATCCTTGTTATGTGAAAATTCTCTTTGCTTTTATTCTTTAATAAGTTCTGGGTTATCTCCCTTGATGCAGCTTCATCCATGCCAAGAGGTGTGAATTTGCCGAACTCCATATAGAATTGGATTATGCTCCAAAGACCATACCCAGTTGGCCCCAGTATGTTAGCAGAATAAAAACCCCTTACTATGTTACAAGCCTGAGCGAAATAGTTTGATGATAGAGTATATATCCCGTCTTTTATAATGCTTTTGGGTTTATTAGGCATGGCTCTATATGTAGTCTCTTATTCTTTCTATGGTAAGAGGGCACTGAGCTTCTCCTCTACAGCTAAACCAACACAAGTTGCAAGTGGTCTTTTTGAAAGTATGTTCGTTGTAAGAAGAAACATCTGTTTCTGGCTCTTTCTCTGAGCATCTCTTTATCTTGGCATCCGGTGTAACAAGTATCCATTTTCTTCCAGCTAGACAGCCATCTATTTTCTCTCCGCTGAAGTATTTGGTTATGTTCCTTAAATAGTAATTAGAGGTTTTAATGGT
>JAKLHL010000215.1 GCA_022710165.1 Bdellovibrionales bacterium
ACAATTACCTATCGTCCTCGCTGGGCCCTTTGGATCATCTGCTTTTTCCTTCTCGAGAACATCACAGACTTCTTTGGACTCATCTATTGAATCTGTAAGTATTATAGATGGTGTAAGCGCTTCTGGATAGACCTTCTCTATCTTTTGATTAAGATATTTTGTACCACTTATCTCGCTGGATTTACTTCTTAATTTTGAGAGATCGTATTCCAGAGAATTCGGCAAATAGAAAGCAAAGAAGATCATGCCGACGATAAAGAACCCGAAAGTAAATATCGCTATTGGGTTCATTAAACGCTTGTTAACCCAGGAAATAAAAGAAGATATGTACTTATTGGTCCTGACCGTTCTTGGTCTTATCCTTAAGAAAGGCATCTTATCTAATATAAATATCAGGACCGGCATAAACATCATCGTATAGATCCAAACTATCAAGATGCCCACCGATCCAATAAAACCAAAATGGGCAAAACCGTTATTCTCTGCAAAACCGAGTGCGGCAAACGCAACGAGAGTAGTGAACATGGTCAAGAACGTTGCCAAGTAGGTGTTCTGTATGGATATGACATTTGATTCTAGTGTTTTGTGGCCTTTCTCTATCTCTTCCAAGTACCTAAAAAGGTAAATAACACCAAAGTTAGTGCCGTTACCGACTATAATCGAAACAAGGAAGGCGGTCTGCGAATTAAGGCTTCCGAGGAAAAGATATGTTAGACCCATAGTAGCACATACAGAAAGAGAAATATTGGTAAGCAATATTATGAGGCTGGATACATTCCAGAAAAATATGAATATAACAAGACCCACCAAACCAAATATCAAAATGGTAGTTGAAGCAAGATCATGCTTTATTGATTCGTGTTCTTCAAGCCTGCTCTTCATGTTCCCCGCAAGCCCTACTTTCATTCCTTTTGAATAAGAAGAAGGGTTAAGCTTCTTAATGGTGCTTTCCACCATTTTATTGAAATCCTCAGCTTGTTTAAAAGAAAGGCTCGACCCATATGGAGAAATGCCAACAACTATCAGTGTGCCTTGTTTGTTTGTATAATAGCCTTCTATGTAGTTGCTTATTTTTGATTCATCACCTTCTACACTATATTTTTCTTCATATTTCTTCTTAATATCCGTAACGTCGAAATCGCCTTCCTCTTTATTAAGACCATAATCCTCACCCAGCAACTTAAGGTTAAAGGGGCTGTTCTTTTTCTTTTCATAGGCTATTTTCTTAACAAGCCTGCTGTGGAGGTCTTTAAGATCTTGTTCGTCCATATAATGGAGAAAATTCTGTTCGTAGTAGTTTTTTATTGAATTGATATTATAGTCAACGTATCTGACCGTATGTTCTGGATACTTGTTTATCTCTACGACAAGATCATCAACAAATTTTCTTCCACTAGAAAAGTCATCTGATTCAACCGCTACAAGAAGTCTGTTAAGCCCGCCCATTCTGTCTATATAGTTCTTAAGCAAGCTGACACTTATATAGCGATCTGGTAACAGGTCGGCAAAATCAGTTTTTAGTTGTAATTTTGATCCAAGGTGCAAAGACAGGGCGCTTATCAGCAAAAATCCTATAAAGACTTGCCACATCCTTTTGTGGGCGAACCTTATGTACTTATCGCCGAGGTCCCTCATCCGGACATCAAAGGCATCATAAAAAGACTTATCTTTTAATTTCTTTATTATTTTTCTCATTTCAAGCCTCTGGTTTGTTAAAGCCTATACGACCAATTTTTGCAAACATATCAACAGTCAGACCCTAGTTTTTTCCTATACATACCTGGAATTATCAACTAGAATCTGAGCGTTTTAGAGCAATAAAGGATCAAATAAATGGCTGTTAACTATTTAAACAAAAAGGCAAAATTGGCCTTGCGGTACTTCATAAAACGCTTGTCTGGCAACAAGTACCCGGACCACTTGGCAATTGAGGTAACAAAGAGGTGTAATGCAAGGTGTAGGTTCTGTGATTATTATAAAGAGAACGTCCCTGAGCTTAAAATAGATTACCCTGGTCTTGTTAGGAAAGTAAGACCCATAATAGTATCGATTACCGGCGGTGAGCCACTGATAAGGAAAGACCTTGAGGATATAATTTCAAACATAAAAAAGGCTGATCCAACAGCATACATAATGATGGTCACCAACGGTTCTCTAATGACACCTGAGCGGGCTTCATCACTTCGCAACGCGGGTCTTTGTGCGTTGAATTTTTCTATGGACTACATAGGTAGCAAACATGACGACAACAGGGGCATCCCAGGCCTTTTTGATAAAATAGTGTCGTTACTGCCTAAAATAAAACAACTAGGTTTTGATATGGTCTCCCTTAATACCGTAATAATGAACGACAACATAGACCAAATAATACCTCTTGTAGAACTAGCAGAAAAGTCGGGCGTAAATATTAATTTTAGTTCCTATTCAAATCTAAAGAACAACCGCAAAGACCTTCTTGTAGAAAAAGAGAACATGGACAGGCTTAACTCGTTGATAGACACCTTGATCGAGCATAAAAAACACAGCAAGACCATTAAAACCT
>JAKLHL010000216.1 GCA_022710165.1 Bdellovibrionales bacterium
CAGATGTGATCTGCGTTGGAGACACAGGCGAAGTTAACGGAACACTAAAGGCCCCGAACATAGAGATAAGCGACGGTGCAAAGATAAACGGCGACCTTTCTATGGCAAAATTTCATCCAAAGTTTCGGGAACTGCTTGACCAGCAAAAATAACCGCTTTTTTCTTGATACTCATCTTACATGACCTTAGCGAATCAAACTTAAGAGCCCATTCTTTTTCCTTTAATAAGTCCTGAGGTTTTTCAAGCCCCATGCTTACAGCACCGTGGAACCACCTGTTCCATGAGCACTTGTCCTGAATATGTGATTTGAAAAGTTCATATGAATTACCCAAAGTGCTTCTTGCCATCTGAGGGTTCTCTAAATAATGGAAAAAGTCTTTTATCTTTGTTTTGGCCGCATCGTTCATCCCTGTCCTTACAAGAGCATAGACGTTAACATCCTCTCCGCTGCCATTCATACAGCATTCTATATCCTCTGCAGAGCAAAGCTCTGAATAGAGGGTAAAGTAATATACCATCATTGCTTGTTTACACGTCGTAGAAAGCCTTGCCCCAACCACATAGAACTGATCTACCGGGCTGTAACGGAAGAACATGTTGTCTTTGACCTTTAATGCAGAACCGTCGGGAACAGGGGCTTCATCAAGGACCGGTTTTTTGCCTGAATAACAGGCAACATACATTTGCTTTTGTTCTTTTTCAGGACTTAGATATCTGCTAAGCACTGTAACATAAGTAGCAGAGTCTTTATTTAGACTGCACCAAACCGGGGCATCATCGTCGGCTATCCTGTGCACGTCAAAGAAAGTGCCCTTGCTTTTTACCTTTACATAAGAAACGCTAAGCCCGTCCTTATCTTTTGGATAAGAGATATCCTTTACCCTTGTACAGCCAAAGATCGTCGTAAGTAATAAGAAGGCTGTAAGTTTTTTCATCGTCATTTACCCATCTTCATAAGCACATAAACGTATCTGGCAGAGGATAAGTTCTTAAGTATCCTCTTAACGTCCTTTAGACTTACTTTTTTCACATCATGCGGATAAGCTAAAAACTTCTCGTGGTCCTTACAGACTATCTCTGCTCTGCCCAAAAGGTACGAGGCTTCTTTTTTATTGCTTAAAGATCTATAGTAGTCGCTGACAAGACTTTCTTTAGCAAGCTTAAGGTCCTGTTCAGTTAAAGTTTGGGAGTACGCCAGCAGTTCCTTTAAGACCAGTCCAGGAGAGAAATCCTGGCTTGTGCCTGAAAAGACCAGGTCAATGGTCCCTGTGTTCAAATAGCAGTTATTGCGCGGATAAAAAGATCCTGTGGCCGGACTTAATTTGTCGTTCCTTGCAAGCACCTCTGCCACCACGTCGTAAAGGACACTCTTGGTCGTACATGGAGAGGATAAAAAACCCATCCTTGCTATGAAGCCTGTACCCGCTGCCTGATAGTATGAAAAATCAACCACAGGCCCGCCTCCTTGCTGAAAACGCTCCGTTTCAAAATTCTCATCCTTAAAACAAGGCCTGTAGATCTTTGCATCGTTGAACGGGATATCTTTTTCTTTCACCCCGGAAAAAGAGATCACAATGTTATTGGTGCTAAAATAGCACTTACAGAAATTGTTGAACTCGGCGGCAGAAACACTGGAGACATCCTCTATAAAACCATCGAACCCTGCGTTATAAAGACTGTTCCTTGAGGCAAAAAAACTTATCAACGGATACTGCATCTGGCGTCTATTTATGTTCCAGAGCGCCCTTTGTGTTGCACCGTTCTTTAGATAATCAAGTTCCTGTACCAGTAGCGGTTCAGGGTCAAAAAAAGTGTTCAGTATCTTTGGGACTGCATAACTTAAGGACGACGGAGAAAGATAAAAAGAATAGGCCGTATAATCCCAAGAGATCTTGGTCTCGTATCTAAAACCGTAAGACCTTGAAAGCCTTTTTATCCTGTTCTCCATGTAGTCTTTTGCCAAACCTGCAAAAGAGGACTTCTTGTCAAAACTTAAGGAAGCTCCCCCTTTAACAAAGATGTTCATCACAGCGCCGGGATATTTAGTGTCATTGTCAGAATATATTATACGAAGGCCATTCTCCAGCCTCTTTGTCTGTACAGAGCAAAAGAGCTGGGAAGAGGACAAAAATAAGACGATCAGGAAATTTATCAAACGGCTATACTCCAAATATCAGCGAGAACGCAAATGTAAGTTTATCTATTTTTGACCTCTGGAAGCTGGTCGCATAAAAACCAGTATCTACCCTAAAGGTCTCTCCAACATAACCGGCGCCAATGCCCACCTTAAGTCTGTTATCCTCGCCCACACCCTCTATCCTTGCAGAGAAGTTCATAGAAAAATCATCCTCCTCTGTTGGATAGCTCTCCACAGAAAGGATCATGTCGTAACGTTCTCTATTCACGAACGTAGTGCCGACGATGGCATCATCTTCAAAGACGTAGATGTT
>JAKLHL010000217.1 GCA_022710165.1 Bdellovibrionales bacterium
TCCTGTTTTTGGTTGTTCATTTATAAGCTGGAAGTTCTTACCTTTAACGTCGAGCACAGACTTTACGATATCATTACTTGCATAAGCTATGTGATGCACTCCTTGCCCGTTCTTTTCAAGGAATTTCTTAACAGGAGAGGTGTCACTTATAGGCTCTAAAAGTTCTATATGAGTATCACCTACTTTTATAAAACACACCTTTACTCCTTCACTCTCAACTGTTTCTATTTTTTCTATTTCAAGGCCAAGAGCATCCCTGTAATATGGAATCTGCTCGTCTATACTGTTAACCGCTACACCTATGTGATCGATCTTTGTTACCATTAATAGCCTCCTATTTAATAATATTCTTTAATACTTTCTTCATTTGTGAATAAGGACTTTCTTTTGCACTCACTATTTCTTGTATCTTAACATCTGCATCGCAAAGTACTTTATCAAGCTCTCTTGATACTTCGCTAAGGATAAGATACCTTAAACCTTCTTTAAGTATATGTTCTGCTTTCTTTGATATAAGTTCTGCATCCTTAACATACATATTATCTATACCATCTTTCAGAGCATCAACGCCTTTGTTATGCTTTGCCGATATTCTGAATATCCTTTCTGCCCTTTCTGGAAAACTTGCTCTAAGGAAAGCTTCCATTTCATCTGCACCCTCTAGATCACTTTTGTTTATTACAAAAATGTCGCCTATTTCCATAATACCGGCTTTCATCATTTGAATATCATCACCTGTGCCGGGATTCATAACAAGTAGGGTAAGGTCACTCAACTTTGAGATACTTATCTCGTTCTGTCCCACTCCAACTGTTTCAACTATTATATTGTCATAACCAGCGGCTCTAAAAACAACTATCATATTGAATACAGCATCGCTAACTCCACCCATTGCACCTCTGGTCGCAACGCTTCTGATAAAAACATTATCAGAATTAGAGCTCATACGTATCCTATCACCTAAAAGAGCTCCTCCAGAAAAAGGAGAGCTTGGATCCACAGCTATGACTGCAACTTTTTTACCTTCTTTTGCAAGGAGGTTAACATAAGCATCAACAAGTGTGCTCTTACCAGCGCCCGGAGAACCAGTAACACCTATCACCCTGGCGGGTTTCCCTTGCTTATATAATTTATCCAAAAGGTCTAGATAACCCTTACTCCTATTTTCCACTGTACTAAGGGCTCTTGATATTTCTGCACGTGTATTCATCTTTTACCTTGGTTTCACGTTATCTTTTACAAAATCAACGACCATCTGTAGAGGGGTTCCCGGAGTAAATACGGCACCAAGTCCGCTCTTCTTTAGGAATGGAATATCTTCTTCTGGTATAACTCCTCCACCAAAAACGACGACATCGTTAAGACCAGCTTTTTTAAGTTCCTCTATTACAGCAGGAAAAAGCTCATTGTGAGCACCGCTCAAAAGACTAAGGCCCACGACGTTAACATCTTCCTCTAAAGCTATACGAGCTATTTCCTGAGGGGTTTTTCTTAATCCCGTATATATTACTTCAAAACCTGCATCCCTTAATGCCCTTGCTACCACCTTAGCCCCTCTGTCGTGTCCATCAAGACCCGGTTTTGCAACAAGTACCCTAATTTTTCCACTCATCACAGCCTCCAAAAAACTTATATGATTATTTTTTCCTTGTACTCACCAAACACTTCTCTCATTACACCACATATTTCACCAATACTTGCATATACTTTTACAGCCTCTATTATTGGAGGCATAAGGTTAGTTCCACTTTGTGCAGCCTTTCTTATTTCCACTAATTTTAATTCCACTTCTTTTGCAGAACGTTCTTTTTTAACAGCGCTAAGCTTTGAGATCTGCTTTTTTTCTACTGCCGGATCTACCCTTAAAAGTTCTGCACGTGAGGTTTCTTGCATGGTGTATTTGTTAACACCTACGACTATTCGATCCTTTGTCTCTACGCTCAACTGATATTTATATGAAGAATCCTGTATCTCTTTCTGAACATAACCGGCCTCTATAGCCTTTACCATGCCACCCATATCGTCTATCTTTGATATGTACTCCATGGCCTGATCCTCTATCATGTCTGTTAATTTCTCTACATAATAAGAGCCTGCCAACGGATCCACTGTGTTGGTAACACCAGATTCTTCTGCTATTATCTGTTGAGTCCTTAGTGCTATCGTTACGCTTTGTTCTGTTGGTAGAGCAAGAGCTTCATCTCTTGAGTTGGTATGCAAACTTTGTGTTCCACCAAGTACAGCGGCTAATGTTTGTACTGCAACCCTTACTATGTTGTTATCTGGTTGCTGAGCTGTAAGTGTTGAACCACCAGTTTGTGTGTGGAACCTTAACATCATAGAACGTTCGTCCTTAGCATTAAACCTGTCTTTCATTATCCTTGCCCAAAGA
>JAKLHL010000218.1 GCA_022710165.1 Bdellovibrionales bacterium
CTTTATTCTGAAGGCTACAACGAGATAAAGGAACTTACTCGCAACTCCGCCATGGAAAAAGACGCTATAGAGAACGTCGAGAGGGCGATGAGCGCAAAAAAAGACAACATAATAGGCGCGCTGAACATGAAGATATCTTTCCTTGCAACGGTCGGTTCTTCCTCTCCTTTCATAGGCCTGCTCGGTACCGTATGGGGAATAGTGAACGCATTCAGAGGCCTTGCCGTACAGCACAACAACACTTTAAGTGCGGTCGCACCAGGAATAGCAGAAGCTCTTATAGCTACAGCTATAGGACTTTTAACGGCTATCCCGGCTGTCATTTTCTACAACCACATAACCAGCAAGATAGATAAAATAGAACAAAGGTCCAACAGCTTCATAAATGAGTTCATAAACATGACCTATAGAACTTACCTTCAGGCCCCTGCACAAAAGGGAAGGTCTGAAAAGAGGACAAATGCAGGTAAAAAGGAACTCCAAGAAAACATTTAACGACATCAACATGACCCCGTTCGTGGATGTCGTTTTAGTTCTTCTTATAATATTCATGGTAACAGCTCCTCTGCTAGAGCAAGGCATAAAGCTTAACCTGCCGGCTGCAAAAGGCGGAGCGTTAGAAAAAGACGAGGAACCGGTTGTCGTATCCTTAAAGGATAATGAGTCTGTGTTCATAAACTCACAGGAAATATCAGAACAAAGTCTGGACAAGAGGATCTCTCTCATCTTCAAGAACAGGAAAGACAAGAACGTCTTTATCAAGGCTGATGCTAAACTGCCTTATGGCTTCGTTGCAAAAATAATAAGTAAGATAAAAGAAGGCGGAGTAGAAAAAATAGGCTTAGTGACCGTACCGCCAGACAAGCAGTAATAATGGAATTCCTCTACACATACAAACGCTGGTTGATCCTGTCAGCTTTGGTCCATGTGATCATTTTGACCTTCATCCTTTTCATTAACAAGGCAAGTTTTTTGCGCCCGGTATTAATGATGTCTGGCGACGGAATGGGCTCTGCCATAAATGTTGACGTGGTAGGACTTCCTAACGTTCTAAAAAAAGACATAGCCTCTTTGAACGAACCTGCTGAACAAGAGGACAGTGCAGAAATGGTGCTTAAGACCAGGGAAAGGATATCTGAGAATAAAAGATCTCTCATTCAAAGGTTGAAGAGCACACTCGAGGATAAAAGCAGTTATCTAAAAAAGGTCGACGTAATAAAAGGCTTAAGAAAGGGTCAGGCGGGTCTTGGCACAGGCAACGGAACAGGTGAAGGATCTGGCGGCAACGGTAACAGCGACCAGCTTCAGGCAAGCCCTTATTTTCATACTATAAAGGAACTGATAAGGTCTTATTGGCAGATCCCGACCTGGCTAAAAGCAGAAGGCCTGCATGCACAAATAACGATAAAGATAGGACCAGACGGACAGCTTACCGAGATACAGATGACGCAATCCTCTGGCAATCCTGATTTTGACAAACTGGCATACCAGGCAGTAAGGAACTCAGCCCCTTTTACACCGCCTCCTCTTGCAGTAAAAGACCTCGTTCAGAACGGGGTTGTCTTATCTTTCCCTTAGAACATCTGGACAGGAAGCTTTCCTACCGGCTCAGACCTTCCCATAAGAACATCAGCCAAAGCCTTTAGGGCCTGTATCCTAAAACTATACGCACACACATAGGCGTCTGCGTTCATAACATCAGAGTAAATATAAGGAGAGTCCAAAGAGGCCACTATCACAGGCTTAGATGAACGCTCCTTTATTATTTTGGCGACCTCGGTCTGGCTTTGATCAAGAACAGCGACTATATATGCCTGGGCCTTTTTGTCGTTCTTCATAGCAGCCTTGGCTATATCCATGGCCTCGGAACTTCTAAGTTTTAATCTCATTTTCACTAGATTACTTTTAAGCCCCATAGAATTAAGTTCATCCGCAAGATAAGAGAAAGGACTAACGACGACAAAACGTCCGTTATTATCCAGCGGGACTATGTTCTTGATGTTCTTGACCACGGTGATAGATCTTTCTGCTATCAACTGTGATATCTGCTGGTGAAGCTTATTACCGACGATCTTTCTAACGTCCTCTATCTTGGGGTCTGGGTCTATATCGAACATCCTTCTCCTTATCTTCACCTTTAGGACCCTTTTTACCGAGTCATCTATGCGGGCTTCGCTTATTACCCCTTTCTTTACTGCCTTTAAGACAGCTTTATAGGCCTCATCCTTGGCCCTGTCGGTCCATACCACAGTTATTACATCACAGCCTGCAAGAACTGCCTGTACCGCAGC
>JAKLHL010000219.1 GCA_022710165.1 Bdellovibrionales bacterium
CCTGGGACGGAAAATTCGGCGGCAATATGAGCCCTTATGTTCTCAGCCTAAAAGGCAAAGAGGACGAAGAAGCAATAAAGAAGAATTTTGAACCTAACAATCCGTATGCGATAGGTCCGGTGGAAGAAAGGGCTTATGTGCTTTATTCCCAGTGTGTCGCAAAACTTTATGGTGAGCTTAAGGCTGATTGTGCGATACTCCACGACTATCATTCAGGCTTAAGTGTTTTTTATAACGACGATATGAGGCCGGTCTTGATAGGTCACAATATGGCATATCAAGGGATAATGGCTGTTAACAAGAATCTCTTAAGGCCCGGTTACGACGAGTTCAATCATTTGGCAGCTCTGAAAGATATTTCCTCAAGGCTTAATCTGGATAAGGATGTCGTTCATGCTTACTTTAGGTCCTGGGCTGGTCGTAACGAGGTGGGTGTTGCTAACATACTGCAGGCCGTTCTTAAAAAATGCAGGGAGCTGACAGGCATAAGCGCTACCACTGTCAGTGAAGGTTATGCAAATGAACTTAAAGAGACTTATGAGCAATTGAAGGCAAGGGTCATAGCCTCGCACCCATATAAACTTAGCGACGATCATTTTAGCGTTGAAAAGACCAGGATGAGGATAAAGGATTTCTACAGGTCACATTTTCACATAGAGATAACGGAACAAGAGGCTGATAGGTGTCTGCTGCTTGAGGAGAGTAGGGGGCTGGAAGAGTTAAGACTTGGGAATATTGTCGGTATACTCAACGGTCTTGATATAGAAAAGCACGCTTCAAGGAATAGGCTCTTAAGGGATATCGTCGTAAAACCTTACAACTATGAGTGGAATAATGCGCAGACCCCTCATTACATTAATGACGTCATAGCAAAAGACCCTGATTTTAAGGATGGTCTTAATTTTGACCAGTCACAGCCAATAAGAGTGTTCAGGGCCAAAGCTTTCTTGAGGAAGATACTCTTGATGGAATCATTCCCTTCACGTGAACATTCAAAGCTTTGGGACGACAGGGATGCTTTCATACACTATTCGTGGGGAAGGCTGGTAGACCAAAAGAACATACCGTTGATAATATCTGAGGCTGAACAGATGACCAAAAGGGGTGACATACTTATATTGGTTGCTGCTAATCCTGACGATCCTCTCGCAAGGAAGGTCGAGGAAGCAGGATATGCAAAGGCAAAAGAGCTTAAGGAGAAAGGTTCTCATTTTGCGTTCACTTCAAAATTCGACGCACGAGGCGCTGTCTTTGCCGGCGGAGCAGATCTTGTCCATGTGCCATCAAGGTACGAGCCTTGTGGATTGACGGATATGGAGGCCTACTGGATGGGAACACCGGTGGTCGCAAACATGGTCGGTGGACTTGGAAAGGGCGGTTATGCGGTCGGTAACTTTACTGCAGATCCTACTTCTATGGAATCCATGAGGATAGCCTACAGAAGGGTATATCTGCGTGCCATGAACATAAAGAAATATTATCCTCAAAAGTGGAGAGAGCTTTGTCTTGAGGCGCTGGGGCTTAACTTTAGTTATGAAAGGCCGGCCAATGCCTATATAGACCTTTTGCACATAGCCATAACAAAGCCGTTGATCAACAGGCTCGTTAAAGTGGTGCAGGAATATAAGAACGGCGATAATAGATACACCGATAAAGAATATCTGCAGTCTAAAGAGGCCATCAAGGCCCTCCCTTTAAGATTAAAGAAGGCCTATCTTGAATATGCTTTGAAGTTCTCTTCTTACGACGAGAAGAGGGCTTTCTTTTACGGCGTTAACAATGAGACGATAGTTGAACTTTTCGGTTAGGTCTTAGTTAAGTTCATATCTTAGCGTAAGCCAATACGAACGACCCGGCTGAGGATATCCATTGTAATCCTCGTAGTTTTGGTTTGCGATATTCTTTACCTCTCCTGTCAAAGAGAACTGTTTTACGACTAATGTTACACCTAGGTTGTGTTCTCTTTTTATTGGAGCCTTTAATAGGTTCGCTCCATCGTAATAAAGCCCGCTGTTATACAGGAACTCATAGTAGAGTGAGGCAAAGTCCTTTTTTGCCTCTAATTTTGTAGAGACGGAGTGTATGTAGCGGCCCGGCAGGTATTTCCCGTTGAAGGCGTTTATAGTGTCCTCGTTCTTTGGTATATGCCTGGTGTAATTAATGTAAAATTTCAGATATTTTAGGGTTGAAGAGTCAAATCTTGGTTCTATACCTTCTATGAGCGCTTCGACTGTGTTCATGGCTTTTCGTAT
>JAKLHL010000022.1 GCA_022710165.1 Bdellovibrionales bacterium
GTTTGAAGCTTTTCCAGGAGCGTAGAGTATGCCGCTGTCCCTTATTACCTTCATAGCCTCTAATGTACATGAAAGGTTTGAACCTTCTGTTATGTACTTACAGCCGTTCTTTATGAGTTCTTTTGCATCGTTGTCATCCAACTCGTTCTGTGTAGCGCAAGGAAGAGCTATGTCACACTTAACGCTCCAAGGACGTTTACCAGCAGTAAATTTTACGCCGCTGAACTTGTCCGCATAGTCCTTTACCATATCTCTGCAGCTTGCTCTCATTTCTAACATGTAGGCTATCTTTTCTTCATCCATGCCTTTCTCGTCATGAACAAAACCATCAGGTCCGGATATTGTAACGACCTTTGCTCCAAGTTGTGTCGCTTTCTGAGCAGCACCCCAAGCAACGTTACCGAAACCAGATATAGCTACGGTCTTTCCTTCCATGCTCTCGCCCTTGGTCTTTAACATCTCTTCTGTAAAGTAAACTACGCCGTAACCTGTTGCTTCTGGACGTATCAAACTTCCGCCCCAATTCCTACCTTTTCCGGTGAGAACGCCTTCAAATTTATTTGCTAGTCTCTTGTACTGTCCGAACATGTAACCAACTTCTCTTCCACCTACACCAATATCACCTGCAGGAACGTCAGCATCTGCGTTGATGTGCCTAAAGAGCTCTGTCATGAAGCTCTGGCAGAAACGCATAACTTCTGCTTCTGATTTTCCTTTAGGATCAAAGTCAGAACCGCCCTTTCCGCCGCCCATAGGGAGAGTGGTTAGAGCGTTCTTGAATATCTGTTCAAAGCCAAGGAACTTTATTATGCTTAAAGTTACTGATGGGTGGAACCTTAGTCCGCCCTTGTAAGGTCCTATAGCGCTGTTGAACTGTACTCTGTAACCTCTGTTAACATGTACTTTACCTTTGTCATCCATCCATGGAACCCTAAAGATTATCTGTCTTTCAGGCTCTACTATCCTCTCAAGGATGTTAGCTGTGCGGTACTCAGGATGCTTTTCAATGACAGGCTCTAAAGAATCAAAAACTTCTCTTACGGCCTGAAGGAACTCTGTTTCATTTGGGTTCCTTTTTTTCACGATCTCAAAAACTTCATTTGTGTAAGACACGTCAATATTCCTCCTGGATTATTTTGCAAACAGTAATGCTTTATAGGACCAAAGCCCCAATATGTAAAGCAAAGATGCTGTATATGTCTTGAATGCTTGATTTATTTAAGGTTTTAGTATTGTGGCAATACCTTTTCTTCCATTGAGTATCACATCGAATGGTGTGCTGGAATATATATGTCTAACGAACTCGGTCTCATATACAGCAGGCTGTGTATCAAGCCATTCCCAATCCACGAACTCCTCATATTTATTCGCAGGTATGGTAAGGTACCCAATCCCCAGCGATGTTATGTTATGAAAGAAATGTGAACCGTGTGAAGGATCTATGTTGAAGTTCTCAAGAGCGGCCTCAACCAGTACTTTAACGTGTGAGATCTGACTCCAGTTAACCGGTATCCCCAGCCACGGGTCTGAGGTCCCCCAGCGTCCAAGTCCTATGTATATGGCCCCGTTCTTTAGACGGGCATTAACTGAACCTATCTGTTCCGCTATCTTCATCGTGTTGGCAGGGTCGAAACCATTTGCTTTTACATAAACTACGTCGTTTATGTTCTTTATTATGCCGTTCCCTAAAGAGTGCCTGCTGGAACATAGCACCTTACTATGTGCTACATCCAATAATTCAACCTCGGTGAGCTCTTTCCCTGATATCATCGGACGTATCTGGAGGAAATAGAACTTATGCTTTTGTCCTTTCTTTTTTGCAAGTTCTACGGCGAACTCTATCTCTACAGGGCTCCCAAGTCCGGTCTTCCCTATCTCTAGCACATCGTTCAAAAGTTCGCTCAGCGGGAACATCTCATCCTTCAATATGTGTGCGAATGAAACGAACTTTAGACCATTGTGGTGTATACCATCCTTGATCGTGTCGTTCTCTAGATCATAAACACTTCCAATAGACTCAAGGGTCCCGTCCTTCTCGGCCCTTGAAAGAGGCTCTTTCACGAGAGTTGAGCCTTCATCCATTGAAAGAGATATTTCTTTATCCTTTAGATTGAGTGCGTAAAAATCCCTTTGCGTGTTCTTTATGGAGAAGTCACCAGAGTCTAGTTGAGGAAGTATCTGAGGGTACTTTGGCGAGAACTGGAGTGTGTTCTGTCCTTCCATTATCGCCTTTCCAAGTCCGAGGGCCACATATGCTATTCCATCCTCATGTTTCATGTGAGAGACAGGGAAGAAGTTAATGCTCCTTACTACGCCGGAGAAATCAGGATAGAAAAGGTCGTCGTATTTTCTTCCTACGACCTGTTGTATTATAACTCCCATTTTCTCTTCTTCGATCCTGTTTGAGGTCGCCTCAAGGTATGCTTTTGCAGGCTGATAATATGCAGAGGCATATGTAAGTTTTATTGCGGAGATGAGCTGTTCTAGCCTTACATTTATATCTTTGTGCGCGTTTGGCAGCATATAGGTGGAATATATTCCCGCGAACGGCTGTGCATGAGAATCCTCTAAGAGGCTGGAAGACCTTACGGCCAGCGGCCACTCTATGTGCTTAAGGAAAGCGTGAAGGCTTTCCCTGAGCTCATCGCTTATCTTTGCATTAAGGAACAGCTGCTCTATTTTTTTGTCATTATGTTCTTCTACGGCTATCCTTGCCAGGTCATTTTCCCTGATGAACTTGTCGAACTGGTCTGTGGATATTACTATAGTGTATGGTATCTTTATCTCTACGTCGGGATATTTGTTCTGGATCTTCTTTGACATTTCCTGGGCGAGCAGTGCGTTTATGAAAGCAATGCCCCTTGCTTTTCCGCCCAGCGAACCTGTACCTATCCTGTTAAAATTGCATTCACCACTGAAAGTCTCACAAGAGAACTCTGCTATTATGCCCTTTTGAGATTCTCTTCTTGTAGCTGAAAGTGATCTTATGAGGTCCTGCCTTAATTCCTCGATGCTGTTAAAGTCCTCTACTTTTCTTGGCCTTAGTTCGCTTGCCAGCATGAACTCTCCTCTGGCCATCAACCATATAGAGAAGTGGTTCCTTTGAGCGTGGTATTTTATGGATTCATCCGGTACCGTCTTTAATAATTCTTCAAGCTCCTTCATGTTGGCGGCAATGCCTACTATCTCACCGCTTGGCATCCTAAAGATGAACTCTCCAAAACCAAGGTCCCTTCTTAAGAAGTTCCCAAGTTCCTGCAGTAAGAGCGGGGAGTTCTTGTCGATGAAAGAGGCTCCAAGACTGTTGGCCTTCCACCTGTTCTCTGGTTCGTTCGAGTGTAGTATGACCGGGAGGTCAGGGGCGTTCTCTTTTACTCTCTTTATGAGCTCAAAACCTGCTTCTGGGTCAGTAACACCGTTCCTTGGGAACCTTACGTCAGAGATCATGCCTATCAGATAATCCTTGTATTCATCACAGATCTTTACAGCGTCTTCAAAGTCAGAGGCCAGCAAGACCTTGGGCCTTGTCCTCATCCTGAATATCTTGTTCTCTCTGGTCAAACTGTTAGAGATGAGAGCCCTTGTCTGGGCCATTATCTCAAAATATAGGAGCGGCAGGAAAGAGGAATAGTTCTTTATTGAGTCCTCCACTACGACGATAACTCTTACATTTGCTATTTCAGTATCATGCTTGGCGTTAAGTTTGTCCTCTATCAGTTTTATTATGGCCAGGAATATCTTTGTATCGCCGTTCCATGCAAAGATGCCGTCAAAACTCTTTTGAAGCTCCTCTTTTGGCATTGGAGGTATCCTGTTTGGTGCGTGGGTCAAAAGTACTGTAGATATATGAGGATATTCCTTTTTTATGTTCTTGCAGAAATCAACAACATCCACCTCAAGCTGAAGTGTGGTTATCAGCATGTCGTAGTTCTTCTTTTTCAGCATCTCCATGGCTTTATCGGCAGACTCAACCTGGGTTATCCTTGGAGCATATGTTAAGTGAAAGTCAGAGAACTCGCTGAATATCTTTTCAGAAAGCTGTCCGTCCTCTTCAAATATGAAAGCGTCATAAAGACTGGATACGAGCAGTATCTCTTGAACATGATAGGGCTGGAGCTCGTAAAAACCTTTTAGCTTTGGTTTGAATGTAGCCATCTTTGTAAATATAGGCTGAATTCCATATTTATGGTATATCTTTTTTTTGAGGGGGTGCTTATGTATTCCGTACTTGATATCATAAAGCTCAGAAAGAGCGTCAGGGCCTATGAAAAGGATAAAAATATAAGCGATAAAGACCTTAACACCATACTTGAAGGGGCAAGGTTCTCTCAGTCAGCAAAGAACATACAAGACTGGAAACTCCTTGTGGTAAAGGAAAGGGAGACTTTTAGACAATTGGTCCCAGCATGCAAGGACCAGTCTTTCATAGCGGATGCTTCATGTGTTATAGCGGCTTGTTCTGCTGACACAGATTATTTAATGACATGCGGACAGCCTGCTTATACGGTCGATGTTTCCATTGCCGTCTCGAACATGTCCCTTGTTGCGGCCGAGCTTGGTATAGGGTCTTGCTGGCTTGGGGCTTTCTTCGAGGATAGGGTTAAGGAAGTGTTAGGCATACCTTCAAAGGTCAGGGTCGTAGCCATACTTGTGCTTGGTTATCCGGCAGGCAAAAAACTATCAGAAGTAGTTACGACTACCAGAAAGGATGTTAAAGAAATAGTAAGTTATGATAAATGGGGTTTTTAGGAGGACATACATGAAAAAGAGATTGATGGTTCTTACGATCTTATTACTTATAGCCGGCAGTTTTGCCGTACAGGCACAGGAAACACCAAAAGAAAATAAGGCTAAGTACGTTTTCTATTTTATAGGTGATGGAATGGGCTTTGCGGAAGTGAATGCTACAGAAGCCTACCTGGCAGCAAAGAAAGGAAAGATAGGGATAGAAAAGCTGTCATTCACAAAATTCCCGAACTTTGGCATGGCAACTACTTTTGCAGCGAACAGATATATAACAGATTCAGCGGCGGCAGGTACTGCTCTCTCAACCGGCAGCAAGACTAATGTTGAGACTGTGGGTGTGGATCCTTCAAAGAAAAAGCTCAGAAATATTGCTGAAATGGCAAAGGCGTCCGGCATGAAGGTCGGTGTTATTACCACGGTAAACATGAATGACGCTACTCCTTCCACTTTTTATGCACATCAGCCTCACAGAAAAATGTACAAAGAGATAACAACAGACCTTTTGAACAGCAGCTATGACCTTTTTGCAGGCGGTGGTTTAAAGAACGCAGATGCAAAAGAAGCTTTGATAGCTAAGGGATATAAAGTTACTTCAAGTAGAAAAGATTTTGCATCGATAAAGAAAGGCTCCGGAAAAGTTTATGCTATGTGTCCTAACCTTGACAAGGATATGGCATGCAGGTTCTCTATAGAGCAAGACTCCAGCGATATAAAATTAAAGGAGTTCGTATCAAAGGCGATAGAGGTGCTGGATAATCCTAACGGTTTCTTTATAATGACAGAGGCTGGAAAGATAGATTGGGCCAACCACGCAAATGATGCCTCTGCAGCTATCAAGGATATCCTGGCACTTAACGAGGCTGTAAAGGAAGCCATCAAGTTCTACGAAAAACATCCGGACCAGACCATTATAGTCGTTACCTCTGATCATGAGACTGGCGGTTTTGCCCAGGGCTCTAATAAGACAGAATATGAAAGTGACTTCAGCCTTTTGGATAAAAGACCTGTGCCAGAAAAAGCCGGTATTTCATGGACCACTCATTCCCATACAGGGATGCCGGTCGGTGTTTTTTCTGTCGGCATGGGGACAGAGAACTTAAGAGGATATATAGACAATACCACCATACCAAAGACCATTATCTCTTTAATGGGTGTTAAATGATCAAGGGCCTTCTTCTTGTTACATGGGAACTCCTAAGGGAGATGTCCCCGTACCTTTTACTTGGCTTCACAGCGGCGGGAATACTTAAGGTCATAATACCTGAGTCCTTGATATTTAGATATCTTTCTGGCAAGAAATGGACGACAGTTGTTAATGCTTCTTTGGTTGGAGTGCCGTTGCCACTTTGTTCCTGTGGAGTGATACCCGTAGTTGCGCATCTTAGGAAGATGGGAGTAAAAAGAGGCGCCATACTTTCTTTTTTGACCTCTACCCCGACCACTGGAGTAGATTCCATTTTTGCGACATATTCGTTGATGGGAGGTCTTTTTACCATTTTAAGGGTCTTGGCCGCTTTCACGATAGGGATATTCTCTGGCCTTATGGTAAACCTGCTCCCTTCCAAAGAGGACAATATCAAGGTCGAGGAACCGGTAAAATGCAAGAACTGCGAACCAAAGGGGGCTAGACTAAGCATAAAGAAGGCGTTCAAATATGCTTACTTTGACCTTATAGATGATATTGCTAAGTGGCTCGTAATTGGTATCGTTGCAGGAGGCATGATAAACTATTTTGTGCCTCAGGAGTTCATAGAGCAGTACCTCTCTAATCCATTGATCTCGTATTCCCTTATGCTTGCCATAGGGATACCGATGTACGTTTGCTCTACAGGCTCAATACCTATTGCGGCATCATTGATAATGAAAGGGATGAGCCCGGGAGCGGGGCTGGTGTTCTTGATAGCGGGGCCTGCTACCAATACAGCGACAATGTCTTTTGTGGGTGGGAAGTTCGGGTTTAAGACCCTTGCGGTCTATCTTTTTTCCATAGCTGCTGGCGCTATCATTTGGGGACTTGCGCTTGATCGTCTTTGGCCGAGCCTTGGCTCGAACCTTGTGATGACCCTCCATCATCATATGCATGGTGCTTCAGGCTCTATCTGGGACATAAAGACGATATCGGCTGTGCTGCTGCTTTTGCTCATGCTGGTTAGCTTTCTGTCTAAAAATGGATTGCGTTTTTCTAGCGATACTAATAAATAGTTAATTATGACATCAAGACACACAGTTCTAAAAGACCTCCCTTGCGGCATAGACGCAGAGATAATGGGCATAGACGGTGGAGCAGGCATACAGGCCAGGCTTAGGGCCCTTGGGCTTTGCGAGGGTAAAAAGGTCCAAAAGCTTTGCAATGTAAGGATGGGTGGACCTGTAATAATAATGATAGACAGAGCACAGGTTGCCATAGGCAAAAGAATGGCAGAAAAAATAATAGTGAGACCTCTTGATGCAAAATAAGGGCCAATGTTGCGACATACTTTTAGTAGGTCAGCCTAACGTCGGTAAAAGCGTCCTCTTCTCAAAGCTCACAGGCATAAGGACCATAACCTCAAACTACGCCGGGACCACTGTATCTTACTCAAGCGGGATATTGAACCTTGGCGGGCAAGATTATACCGTAATAGATGCCCCTGGTACTTATTCCTTGGAGCCCTTGGATGACGCCGCAAAGGTAACACTTGACCTCGTGGATAGTGCAAAAAGGATAATTAACGTCGTAGATTCAACGCACCTTGAAAGGAACCTGGCTTTGACGTTCGAACTTTTGGCACAAAAAAAACCGATGCTGTTGGCACTTAACCTTAGCGATGAAGCAAGACATAAAGGTATAAACATAGATGTAGATAAACTTAAAAAACATCTTGGCATTCCTGTTGTGGCCGTATCTGCACTTACAGGAGAGGGGATGAACAGCCTGCTTAGCATAATACAGGCAGTCCCTGCAGGGGCCGAGATACCTGTTGATGAACCTAGTCATCCTGCTCATCACCCACATATCCCTGATACAAAGCACAGCGAGGAAGAACATAAAGGACACATTCACCTTGATCCAAAGAACGTGTGGAGAAAGATAGCAGACATAAGTTCTGATGTTGAGAGTTTTACTAATAAAAGACACAGTTTCACTGACTGGCTGGACGACGTGAGCCTTAACCCTGTATGGGGAGCCTTAATGGCCATCGTTGTTCTTGTACTTAGTTTTTTATTGGTTCGTCTGATAGGTGAGAATTTGGTTGCTGCAGCAGAATATCTTTTTGATCTTCTGTGGTTTCCTGTTGTTGCAAAGTTGTCTGCATTCTTAGGCGGGCATGGTTTTATACACAGCGTTCTTGTGGGTTCACTCATAGACGGCCAAATAGACTTTAAACAGTCTTTTGGTGTGCTTACCTCTGGGCTTTTCATACCTTTCGCCGCTGTACTGCCTTACATAGTAAGCTTTTATTTTGTTCTATCTATACTTGAGGATACAGGATATCTGCCAAGGCTTGCTGTTTTTATGGACAGCATAATGCACAGGGTCGGTCTGCATGGTTACGCTATAATCCCGACCATGCTTGGGCTGGGATGTAATGTTCCTGGCATACTTGCGACAAGGGTGCTTGAGACAAAAGAGCAGAGGTTCATCACAGCGACCCTTATTTCTATTGCTGTTCCATGTGTCCCGATGCAGGCAATGATAATAGGTGCGCTTGGACATTATGGCGTGTGGCCCATAGCTTTGGTCTATGGATCTCTCATCCTTGTTTGGTTCATAGTCGGGTTCTTGCTGAAATATTATGTTAAGGAGTATAGACCTGAACTTTTGATAGAGATACCTCCATACAGGCTCCCGTCTTTAAAAGCGCTTGGCACAAAGCTTTATATGAGGGTGTGGGAATTCTTAAAGGATGCGCTGTGGCTTGTAATGCTGGCAATACTTGCCGTGGATATCCTTTACTACGCAGGTGTTTTTAACTATATCGCCGATCTTACATCACCTGTCGTAACAGCGTTATGGGGTATGCCAAAGGATGCCATAATACCTCTTCTGATAGGGATACTAAGAAAGGACGCCGCTGTAGGTGTTTTCTCGTCGCTTAACCTTGATCTTAAACAGCTCGTTACCGGGATAGTCATCCTTGCGATGTTCTTCCCGTGTGTTGCGTCTTTTAGTGTATTGGTAAAAGAGTTGGGAACTAAATATGCGCTAAAGAGCATAACGATAGTGCTGATATCAGCAAGCATAGCTGGAGCGCTAATAAATTTTTTCTGGGCCTAAGGGTCTTGTCTTTAAGGGATAAAGACCAATCCGCATTCAGGACATTCCTTTTCATCAGTCGAGAATTCTGCCCCGCATGCAGGGCATACGGCTACTTTTGATTCAGGGTCATAGACGCTGTTGATCTGAGTGTGATCCACCTCGATCCCCTCAGCCTCTATTGTTTTAATGTTCTTGTCCCTTATGTATTCTTGCAGCATTGGTACATCATCCACCTTGACCCATACCTCGACTACGGCCTTGCATCCTGTCCTGCATGTCTGTTCGTTATGCCTTATCTCAAGCTCAACGCCTTTTTCTGCCAAGGCCTCAAGCATCCTTTTTGCCTCATTAACCTCTACTATCCCGAACGGTATCTTGTTATCTTCTTCAAAGCTCACTTCTGTTCCCTCCATGTACAGTTTTAGTCTATCTGTCTATTTAGTTTACGGGGTTTTGGCCTTATAGTCCAACCTTTTATGGCTTATGATGGGCTTGATATTATTGGTATTTAACTGCTTTATAGCTTTACTGGTATGTTAATTGCATGAATATCAATGTTATGGGATACCCTATAGGGGTGCCCTTTTTTGGAGGAACGATAATGAAAAGATTTTTTGTCCTGCTTACTGCCCTATTGTTCTCTTTTTCTGTATATTCACAAACAGACGGTTCAGCAGAAATAAGCAAATTCATAAATTTTTATAAGACCAATTGTAAAGGTACTTTCTTGTCGATAAGCGGTCAGGAATTAGGAGATAAGACCATATCATGGACTTCGATACCAGACCAGACAGGTGACTTGTATAATGCTTTGAGTAACCAGGCAGGTTATGCCGCTACCCTTTGCTACACTGCCGTTAATGCACCTGCCAAGTTCTCTATAATGTTAGAATACAGAAAATTCAACGCTAGTGGTCAGGGTTATACTGTAGTTCCATTGAAAAAAAGTTATTCAGGCACTATGACAGCAGACAATACTTTTAGTTTCTTTATTGGGAATGTTAATTTAGAGCTCAAGGCAGTCCCAAAGGATTATATGAACAGCTACAACATGCTTGTTGAATTTGGTCCTTCTGAACCAGGTGTAAAGAGCATGAAAATAGAGGAATCTCCAGAGAAGAAATGGCAAGATAAGATCAGCGGGATCAATGAAAGAGGAATGCAGAGGCTTTCTTCTATAGCTCCTAAGGTCGTAGAAATGAGCGAGAAAGATGAAGACGAGATCCGTCTTGGCGATGTGCTGGGAGCAATTGGCGAAGTGGACCTATTGGGAGGCGTAAAAAAGACAGGTTATGAATATTCATTTGCTGTTATTAACGTCGCGCCTGGGGGCAAAGACCTCTTGCCTCTTACAGCAGCAGATCTTTCATCTATGAGTCTTGATGCTAAGGCCATTGGTCTTGGGTCGGACCCAGAGGTTACGAATGAACAGGTCCTGATAGTATTTTTAGGGATATACAGGACAAAGAATAACGAGTTTGAAGCAGACCTTATTGCTATAGGGAAAGGAACGGCTGTTGACGAAGAGGACGGCCAGTCAAAAGACTCATGGCTGCTCTTTAGCAACACTTTCTACTGTTCAGCTGTTAATTTCATAGACGATAGTGACGAGGAATTCAAACAAGTAGCACTTAAAAGGTTGATAGATGTAAGCAAAGGCACTAAAAGACAGCTTTGGTCCAGAAAGCTGAGCAAGGGTAAGTTCAATGTTTTTAACGTCGGCCAAAAGAAGGTAAGGACCTATGACGTCCGTTCAGACGTTACGGTCATAAAAGAGCAGGATATTTCTGTTACAGATATCACAGCAAATGAAAAAGCAGATGTTACTGCTACGTTCAGAGCGGGACAGGGTGATATTCCTGATTCTTTCCCTGACAAAACAGCTACCAACATGATAACTGGAATAAGCGGCACTGTGAACGATATTGCAAAGAAACTCTGGCCTACTAAGTGTGACTGCCAGTAAGTCCACTTATTGACCATCTAAGCGAGCTTTATTTTTGCCCTTAAGTGGGGTATGTTCTTCATCTAATGAAGTTCAGCGAATTTGTGTTCATAGACCTGGAGACTACGGGTCTTGACGAGAAAAAGGACAAGATCATAGAGATAGGTGCCGTAAAGGTCGACAAGGACCTTAACGAAGTTGCGCGCTACCGAACCCTTGTAAACCCCGGTATGCCCATTCCATATGCAGTGACCATGCTTACCCACGGTATAGACGACGAAATGGTCAAGGGCGCGCCCAGCATAACAGATGTTAAAAAAGATCTTTTGGAATTCATAGGCGATGCCCCTTTAATAGCCCATAACGCGAATTTTGAATCAGCTTTTCTTAAGAGGCATGTTTCAGCCTCAATGAAAAATTTCTTTGCTGATACGATGGAGCTCTTTGCCATTTTTTTCCCGTCCATAGGGAGCTTAAAGCTTGATGTGATAATCAAGGAACTTGGGGTAAGGGACAGTGAACTTCATAGGGCTTTTGAGGACGCTGAGGACCTTAAGGAAGTCACATTAAAGATACGTCAAAGGGTAAGTTCAGACCACGACTGGTATCTTGTCGCAAAAAGACTTACGGAATATTTTTTGGAAGAGGAATGGTTCTGGAGTAATTTTGTTAAGAACATGCTGCCGGAAAAACCGCCATTGCCAAAAGTTCAGGAATACATTGACGATATAGACGAGGTAAAGGCCAACGGAGCAAGGTCATTTATGTTCACTCAGTTCAAGGTGGACGGAGAAGAGCTATCCTCGTTGATAAGACCGCCGTTAGAGCAGAGGGCTGGACAGGGTGATTATATAAAATACGTCTCTGATAGTTTTAACTCCGGGGCCTCGATGATGATAGAGGCTGGCACGGGGATAGGGAAAACACTTGGGTACCTTTTACCGGCGCTCAGATGGGCGGTGGATAACTCCGGCAAGGTGGTCGTCTCCACCAAGACAAAGATGCTTCAGCACCAGGTGCTTGAGAACGATATACCAAAGGCAAAAAAACTTTTGAACCTTACGGACCTTAAGGCCGTTAAGGTACAGGGACGTAATAATTATCTCTGCATAAGGAAGATGGACAGGTTCTTCACAGGAGTTGACCTTACTGACAGTTTTGAGACCAAATTCTCCAAACTTTTCTTTTTTGCATTGGACAGGCTGTCAATAGTCGCTGATTTTACAAGGATACCTTCGTGGATAATGAGGAGCTTTCCGCATGTCTACAGGATGATAGGAGTGCTATGCGCTGATTCGTCGAGTTGTCTTCAGATAAAGTGTTCTTACTACAAGGAGTGCCATTACTTTAAGATGGCAAAAGAGGCAAAGAAAGCTAGCATCCTTGTCGCTAATCATTCTCTGGTCATGAACTGGCCTTCACATCTTCCTCAGGGCGACAAGATAATCTTTGATGAGGCCCATAACCTTGTGGGTGAAGCCGCAGAGGCTACAACTCTTTTAATGGACGGCGGTGCTTTAAAGAACATAACCTTTGTTATGGACGACGGTTCAGGATCAAAGGGCATCATAGCAGAGCTAAGAAAGCTTAGGGTGAGCGAAGACCTAATGTCAAAGATGACGGTGACCTCTACTTCAATAGCGGAGGCAGACCTTAGGTTCATTGACGTTTTCTCAAGGCTTTTTGCAAGCATAGCCTACAAGACCAATAAACCTGCCGTGCAGGAATATTCAGAGAGGTATGTGCTTTATTCACCGACTATAATAAAGGGCGCGTATCAGCTT
>JAKLHL010000220.1 GCA_022710165.1 Bdellovibrionales bacterium
TATACCAAGTTTTTTAGCAAATACGGATATAGCGGTACAGTGCATAGCGACCTTTTTTCTGTGATCAGCTATATCTTTGGACACTTCCACTCCAAAGGATGGGACTCCAGCCTCGTAAAAGGCATAATAGGTAGCTGAATCCCTCTGCTCAGGATACTTGGTGGCCTCTTTAGCCGTATCCTGCAGATTTAACCCAAAATCGAGGGTGTCGTCCTTAATAAGGCCATTCAGTTCCTTTACTACCGACTCCGCCGTAGTTCTCAGCGAAACGTCATCAATAACTATCGATTGACCGTATTTTTCAGGGTCCCTGGTAAAAAAGCCCTCCCCTTCGTGGAGATTAAGGAACATATCAGATGATCTTATAAGTTCTTTAAGTTTTTTTGCTATTCCAGCCTCGTAACAAAAACCGCAGGTCTTTTTGCCGAACATCCTGTTCATATCCTTGTTAATGGACCTTTTTTGTTTGGATAATGCCCGAGCATTGGCCCTTGGCACCAGAATAAGGGTGCCTTTTTCCAGCTTTATATCCTTATACATATCAACGGCCTTAGGTCCGCTAGGCTCGTCGCCGTGAATGCCTCCGACCACCAAAAGTACTGGACCTTTATTTGCCCCTTTCACAGTATATATTTCAAGTCCCTGGCCTTTAAGAGCATAAGAGCTGTTCAGAGAGAGTAGAAGGCTAAGCATGATCATCATCTAGCCCTCCTAAGCAGCATCACGTTGTAGACCAATACTGCCACAAAAGAAGATAGAAGGATGATAGATATCTCGCTCAACGAGAACGAATACTGGGTCAAGATGAACAGAGCGGTGATACCTGTTCCTATGCCTATGAAGTAAAGGTACATCACCCTTAAGATGGATGCTATTGAGAACTGGCAGTTGGACCTTTCCCATGAAACAAAAGTCACCATCAGTCCAAAAGAAGCTCCTATAAGCAAAGGATACACCGAGATACTTCCAAGCATCACTGCTGAGATAAGAACACAAAGGCCAAAGATTATTATCAAGGCCAAGTGCCACTTTCTTCCTATATTCTCTAGTCTTTTCCATAAAGATAAAAGCAGTGTGAACGCTGATGACATAACTAGAAGCCCAAGACTAGATATGAAAACAGAGTAGGAATCGACCCTGAACATCTGGTTTATAAGCATGGACAGGCCAAAACCTGCTCCTATCAGCGACGTATAAATGATCATATCCGCCTTATGCCATGTTTTATTCATGGAATAGGCCCCAAGCATGTAAAGCGCTATTATCAAAACTATGATGATGACCTGTACATAGTGTGATCCAAGTGCTTTAGGCTCTATCTTGCCTAATTTTGACTCTGCGGTCTCAAAAAAGTCCTTTGCCTTGCCATATTCATATTCTACGCCGAGAGAGAGGAACCTATATTTAAGCACAGAGAGGTCTGAACTTATATTAGAACCGTCCTTACTGGCGAACAGGAACTTAAAGCCGTTCAACTGCGACGAGTATACCGAGCCGTATATCTTATAAAGTATGTTCTGAAGCCTGCCTTCCAAATTGGAAGGGAGCTCTGTGCGCACAAGGTCTTTTGAGAATATCACGGTAAAGGTCCCGCTCGACGATAACTTGCCAGCCAAAAGCCTGAACGTAGCCCTGCTAAGCCCGGCCTTGGTGCCATATCCTCTGACCGTAGGCGGGAAGAACACTATCATCCCATAGCGGTCCATCAGCTTATCTTTGGATGGTATCACGACAAATGTGTTCAAGACGTCCGACGACGCATAGTTGTCCCACACCTTTGCATATGACGGGTCAGATGGAAGGTAGTGAACCACCCCAACTCTTGGCATCTTTTTTATCACAGAGAAAAAGCCAAGCGGGGCATCACCTGCAACAAGGATATTGCCAGGGGCCTTGTTCTGCAGCATCGCAAAGCACAAGGAAAGTTCCTGCTCATATGAAAGAGGATACTCAAAGGTCTTTCTTCCATTCTCGAGGAATAATATATGTTCCCTTGGGCTATCGGTGCTGATCTGCACCTCGACCTTTCTTGATCTTGTAATGTGGGAGCTCAAATACTCATAGCCCTTGATGGATATCTTTTCATTGAAATTATCCATCCTGACCGGGAGCAGAATAAATATGATACAAACAAATGCCGGCAATACAGCGACGTATTTTTTTGTACCTATGAACCCAAAAAGGCCTAGTTCATACAGCAAATATACCGCTAA
>JAKLHL010000221.1 GCA_022710165.1 Bdellovibrionales bacterium
TCCCTCATCGCCTATTACAACGACCATCCTCTCCATTAGAGAGATGTATATTATGATGCCGGTCTTATGCCTGGTCTTATAAATGCCGTGCTTGTAAAAACCAAGGAAAGCCCTGTCATGAACTTTCTTGGACATCATGTCCCTGGACAAGAACAGCCTCTTTATCCTGTTAAAGCTCATTAGAGCAAAACAAAAAAGTATACCTATGAAGCTTGAGATGAAAAGCCCCATTATCCCAGTCCTGCTGAACAAGAAATGATAAAGGAACGCAAAGACATAGGCGGAAAGGATGCTGTATATAAGCTCCACAGTGACGTACCTGCTGCTCCTTCCACTTATGACAACAGCTATCTCTCCGGCCGTGGACTTTTCGACACTGCTAACAGCCTCTTTTATTTCTCTCACATCATTATCATTAAGGACATATCCTAGTTTTACCATGACCCGGATGAACCTCCTCCGCCAAAGCCGCCTCCGCCGCCACCGCTAAAGCCGCCTCCGCCAAAACCTCCAAAGCCGCCGAAACCGCCCCTGATAGAGCTGGAGCCACCACCGCCTCTTCCCACAAGTATCCTTAGTATTATGTTAATGAGAATGAAACCGAATATGGCCACAACGAACATGATGTCCGATCTCTTTTTTGCCTTTGAATAAAGTGTTTCTTTCTCGTTAAGTGACTCGTCCTTTGAAAGAACGGCAAGCACTCCCTTAACGCCCTTATAGATACCTGTACCGTAATTCCCCTCTTTGAACTCCGGGATGATAAGGCCTCTGATTATCCTACTTGAATCAGCGTCGGTAAGAGTACCTTCCAGACCATAACCTACCTCTATCCTTACCTTCCTCTCTTTAAGCGCGGCAATAAGTATGACGCCGTTATCCTTTCCCTTTTGCCCTGCTTTCCACTTTTCTGCAACAGCGATGCTGTAGTCCTCTATTGCAGGAGCCCCGTCCATGTCAGGTACCGTAAGGACGAAGATCTGGGCCCCGGTCTGTTTCTCGTATCTCTCTACAAGGGTCTGTATCCTTTGTGAGTCTTGTGCGTCTATTACGTCGGCGTAATCATTTATCATACCCCTTAACTTTGGCACCTCAAAGGAGTATGCCGCCGCAAAAGAGCATAAGAACAGCGATAGGGATAATATCCTCTTAAACATCAAAAGTTCACTTTAGGATTTTCTTTTGCAGTCTTGTCTTCAAGTTCAAAGTTAGGTTTTACGTCCATATGAAGCAGGAACTTTGCTGTAAGGTTGCTTGGGAAGTACCTAACGGATTTGTTATATTCCTTGACCGCATCTATGTATCTTTTCCTTGCCACCGCTATCCTGTTCTCTGTGCCCTCTAGCTGGGCCTGCAGGTCCCTAAAATTATCGCTGGCCTTAAGGTTTGGGTAGTTCTCTGCAACTGCTAAGAGCCTCGTAAGAGCAGAACCAAGTTCTCCCTGTGCCTGCTGGAACTGTTTGAACTTTTCAGGGTTCTTTGTAATATCATCACTGAGAACGATCTGTCCGACCTTGGACCTTGCATTGGTCACGGACTCGAACACCTCTTTTTCATGGCTTGCATAACCCTTAACGGTATTCACAAGATTAGGCACAAGATCATAGCGTCTTTGATACTGGTTCTGTATCTCTGACCAAGAGGCCTTAACCTCTTCATCAAGGCCCTGTATCCTGTTATATCCGCAAGAATAAGATGACAGCAATAATGCCGTTCCCAAGAACATTAAGACTATTTTTTTCACTTTCATACCCTCCCTCTTTTTTTAAATAAGACAGAAGGGTTCTAGCATAAAAAAAACCGCCTTTAAAGAGGCGGTTTTTTTATTTTTATCGCTTTAATTATTGCTGTTATTTAAGGCCCGTGAAGTTAAGAACGGTGCTAACGCCTGTTCCAGCATCATCACCGACTTCTGTAACGACCATCTTGCCCCTGAAAGTATTAGCTATAAAGTCAAAGAAAAGGGTAAAGTCATCGGTCCTTATGCCTGATTCCTGAAAAAGGTCCACGTAAAAGGTCCTGTTGCCGCCTGTGCAATACAAGGTCCTGTCGCCACTAATAGGAACATGCGCCATATGGACTAGCTTCTGCCATGGGATACCGCCCAAGCAAGATCTTATGTCAGGATCGTTCGGATCGAACATCTCTACTATCGCAGTAGGATCTGAATCAT
>JAKLHL010000222.1 GCA_022710165.1 Bdellovibrionales bacterium
GCTCGCCCCTTGGGACGTTAACTTCGATCGTCGTATCTATGTCCGCCCTGTCATTCAAAAGCCTTACTGTATGCGGACCAGGTTCAACTTCATACATATACAGGGATTTAAAGTTCGATACCAGTTGTCCGTCTATGTATATCTTTACAGGAGGCTGGACCTCAAAACTTATATAGCTCTTACCAGATGAAACAGCAGGGCTTAAAGCAAAATCGAGCCTGTTGTTGCCCTCTTTTTGTAGAGTGAAGAACTTTGATATCCCGTTAAATCCTTCTGCATTAAGTTCAAGTTTATATTTTCTTCCGACTTCCAGTTTTTCCAGGCTCAAAGGTGTCTTGCCGGCGTAAGAACCGTCTATGTATACCAACGCTGAAGGAGAGCTGCTTATGGAAAGTCCTGCATACTTTTGTGCTTCTTGTACAGGGACCTGAGGCTGTTCCTGAACAGGCTGGGCAAGCTCTGCTTGAGGCTGTTCCTCTGGCTGAACAGGCACCTCAACGGTTTCTGGACTTGTAGCTGGAAGCTCAAGGTCCTTTGGTATCACCCTCTCGTTCTTTGGCGCGGCCTTTTCTTTCTCACCGCCTAACAATACTATCAATAAAAGGCCTAGAGCTACTGCCAATAGCCCATACCTTATCAATTTTCTTTTCTTGCCTTGACCATAGATGGAAACTCTAGGCCCTTCATAGGCTTTTGCACCGGTCGAAGATGTATCGACCATGGTCTCTGCACCAGTCGCTGTAGACTCAGGTTTAGGCATCCTTCTGCTGCTGGACTTATCGGTAAGCAGTGTTTTGTCCTTATCGCTTACACTGCCGTCGCCGGTCATCATGGTAGAGCTAGGCTCTTCAGCACCGCCGGAACTTATTTTTGTTTTCTCTTCATAATTAAAACCGGAATAACTTGGAGCAGAAAAAGATGAAACGCTCTGTTCCCTCTCTGTGACCCTTTTTCTTTCCTCTATTATCTCTTTAGTAAAGAGCTCTTTTATAAAACGTGAGAGTTTTATCGAGGTGTTCGATGGGAACCTTTTGTGCAGATACTTTATCAGGTCCTCATGCATGTCGTAACAGTTCTGGTACCTTTCTATCCTGTACCTTGACAAAGCCTTCATTATTATGGCTTCAAGCTCGCTGTCTATTAAAGGGTTCACTTTGCTTGGTAAAGGCACGTTACATTCCCTTATCTTCTTTAGTGTGTTTATTTCGTTGTCAGCTACGAAGAGCCTTTCACCTGTCACAAGCTCATAGAATACAACGCCTGCAGAGAAGATATCGGTCCTTGCGTCAAGTTCCTCTCCCTCTGCCTGTTCCGGGCTCATATAACCGAATTTGCCCTTTAATATGCCTGCCCGTGTTTCGTCTATCTTTCCTTTTGCCTTTGCTATACCCCAGTCCAGGATCTTTGTTTCTCCCTCGTAGGAGACTATTATGTTCTGAGGGCTTACATCCCTGTGTATTATGTTCAGAGGTTCATTGGTGAAAGGATCGTGCTTTGTATGGACGTAGTGAAGCCCCTTGCAGACCTCGCTCATTATGTAGCAGGCTGAATCTACCGGGAAGATGGAGTTCTCATCCTTGCACTTTTGGAATATCTGACGGATGTTCTTGCCGTCTATGAATTCCATCTCATGATAGTACCTTCCGTCTATGACGCCGAAGTTGGTTATCCTTACTATGTTGCTGTGGTTAAGCGTAGAGGCAATGCGTGCCTCGTCTATGAACATGGAATTGAACTCTGGGTTCTGGGTGTAATTGGACAAGATGAACTTTATGGCAACTACCCTTTCAAATCCCTCCAGGCCGACGGTCTTGGCACGCCATATCTCTGCCATTCCGCCTGTGGCGATCTTTTCTATCAAATAATAGTCGCCAAATTTCTGAGGGGACTTACTATCCATTTATGCCTCGAAAGGGTTGCGGGATTCTATGCCCTCGCCTCTCTGAGCGCCTAGTGACATCATCATCATCGGCACTCCAAGTTCTGCTTTTATCCATTCAACGTAATCCCTGGCGTTCTTAGGGAGCTGATCTATGTTGCTGGCCCCCTTAAGGTCTTCCGTCCAGCCCGGGAAGGTCTTGTATATAGGTTTGGCATT
>JAKLHL010000223.1 GCA_022710165.1 Bdellovibrionales bacterium
TTACTGTAAGCTCATTAATAGGAAAGAGGGATTGAAAAAACTGAAACACGGACAAATAGTTTTCTGCGTTATATCTGAGAACTCAACCAACGAGCCTAACAGGCTTATGGCAGCGTCTGTTGGTCTTGCGCTTCCTGCAGACAAGAGCAGACACGGGTACATCAGCGAGCATCATTCTTTTGGTCAGACCGATGAGATAGCCGGTGAGTATGCAGAGGATCTTGCAGCGGACATGCTTGCAACTACGATAGGAATATCCGTTGACGAGAACCTTCATTACGATGAAAGGCGTGAACTTTGGAAGATGAACAAAGAGATAGTAAAGACCATGAACATAACCCAGTCAGCACAGGGAAGTAAACATGGTTATTGGACGACGGTAGTTACAGCAGCCGTCATGATATTCTGATCGTTGGTACCCAAAGATGGTATATAACGATTTCCTAGATTTTGACCGCGAATACAAAGATGCTCAGTTCATAATAATACCTGCACCGATGGAAGTGACCGTGAGCTACGGCAAGGGCACCAAACTGGGGCCTTCTGCGCTCCTTGAATCCAGCACACAACTAGAGACCTATGACATAGAGCTTGATTCAGAGGCTGTATGCAGGGGTGTTCATACCTTTGACTCTGTTGATCAGGAAGGACTTGGTCCAGAGGAATATCTGAAAAAATTAAGGGAAAGGGTCAGCTCCTGTGTTAAGGACAAGAAGATCCCCGTCGTAATAGGCGGAGAGCACAGCTTAAGCTATGCTGTGTTCCAGGGGATCAGCGACCATAAAAAGGGTTTTTCCATACTTCACTTTGATGCGCATCTTGACCTTAGGGACAGCTACGACGGCAGTAAATATTCCCATGCCTCTGTAATAAGGAGGATGAGGGACCATAGAAAGGACTTTGACAAGATAACCGCGGTCGGCATAAGGAGCGTATCACCAGAAGAGGCGGCATATCTTAAAGAGACCCCAGACCACAAGGTTTTCTATGCACATCAGTTCTATGGAAAGGACTTGAGCTCTCAGATAGCTGATACTTTGGGTGATGAGATATACATAGCTTTTGATGTGGATGCACTTGACCCGTCCATCATGCCTTCTACCGGGACCCCAGAGCCTGGCGGCCTTGGATGGTACCAAACACTTGATATACTTAGAAAGTCCATCAAGGGAAGGAAGGTCATAGGCATGGATATAGTTGAACTTGCCCCTGACAAGGTTAACCATTATTCACAGTTTACTGCGGCTAAGCTTTTGTATAAAATGCTGGCTTACACCATAGCTTACGGTAAGAACTAAGGAGGAAGCCATGTCCAAGAAATTAATGCTTTTTACAAATGATGAAACGCTTACTTCGCTTTTTGCGGAGTTCTTCAATAACCATCCTTTCGAGGCGCATCTGGTGACCACATCTTTGGATAACCTGGACTTTACTAACAGCGTATGTGTGCTTGACTACGACGTAGATAATGTAAGTCCTTCAGCGATACTTTCTTCTCTTGTCAGAAAAAGCGGTCCTGAGAACAAAGTTCTCGTCGTATCTACGGATTGCGAGAGAAGGAACGTGTCTGACATAGCAAAAAGAGGTGCTGACAGGTTCATCGTTAAACCGATAAATAAGACGAGGATAAAGAAGTACATACTTCCATACCTTGAGATAAATACACAGACTACTGATCCTGTAACAGCGAATTAATATGTTCAACGGTCTTTTTGTCCTTCGGATCTATTAGAGGAAGGGCTTTTTCCAGGTACTTTACGGACATCTCCTTATCGAAATTTACCAGAGCAGTCCCTGTTTCATAAAAACTTTTACCTTTTTTTCTGATGTTCTCTATAAGTTTTCTCGTCTTTTTAGTTGATCTGTACTGATTGGACTTTTCCAGGTTCTTTAGAGCTTCGGCGTAGTTCTCTTTGTTGTATTCGTTCACGCCGTTCCTATAATATATGTATGCCTTGTTCTTTATCTCATCCTCTGAGAGTGTCTTGGCGTTCAAATTGAACATTAATGACAGGATCAGCAGGCCGAAAAGAGATCTCATTGCTGAGGCTGCCTATCTAGAGGGATGCT
>JAKLHL010000224.1 GCA_022710165.1 Bdellovibrionales bacterium
AAAAGGAAGCTCAAAAGAAGGCGGCACTTGAAGCACAAAAGAAAGCCAAAGAGGCTGAAATCCCTGTTGAGGAGGTCCCAGAGGTAAAATGTCTTGAAGAGGGCCTTTGTCATTTACCGCTTGCTGTTCAAAAACAGCTCCAGGCTGAGTATGATGTTGGAATAAAATTGTTCAAGAACTATCAGTATGAACTTGCAGAGGATAGAGCGAATCAGATACTTGAAAAGGCAAGTGACTGGGGAAAGGCCCAAGAGCTTCTTAGGGTGGCAAAGGAAGCAAAAGAACAGCTCCTAGCCCAAAAACAGCAGGAAGAAGAAGCGGCTGTAAGAAAGATGCTTGAAGAAAAGATCGCTAAACTGGTCTTGAAAGCAAAACTACAGATGTCTAAGGGTCAGTATGACGAGCTTAAAGAGACCCTTGCCAGCATATTCGAGGTGGACCCTAACAACAAGGAAGCAAAGTCCATCGCTGACAAGCTTGAGGAAATGGCTGAGAGCAGAAAGATAGCCCAAGAGAAAAGAGCTAAATTCCTATCGGCCGTACAGTCTTATAAAAAGATATTCGCTGACGGAAAAAAGTTCTACGACCAGAAGGCTTATCTTAAGGCGATAGAGACCTTTCAGAAGTGTGTGAATATGCCTGATCTTAACAGCTCAGAGGTTCGTGCCATAAAGAGCGAGAGCAAGGCCCTGATGGAAGAATCCGCAAGGCTTCTTAAAGAAGCTGTAGCGCCAGAACTTTCAGTTGCAGAACAGGCCTTGATGAGCAGTCAGTACAGAGAGGCCATAGCCTCTTATCAGAGAGTTCTTAAGATGGATTATAAGAACAAGACGGCCAAGACCGGACTTGAAAAGGCCAAGATAGCTTTGAACGAGACCGCAAAGGATTATTTTTCAAGGGCCCTCATCGCCGAGAGTGTCTCTGATTTTAAGACAGCATGTAAGTATTATAATGCAGTGGTGGAAACTGCCATACCAGGCACAAGGTATTATGTTCTAGCCATGGAAAAGGTCCATAAAAGGTGCGAAAAAGGGGCTCAGGAAAAATAACTTACTGTGTTGGCAACAAAGGTCCTTTGTAATATAATGGTCCATCAAAAGGGCTATTATTTTGGAGGTATAAGTAAATGAATAAGATAAGAAAGATGTTCTTCCGTTTTGGGAAAAGAGGCCAGAGCGCTACAGAGTATATCCTTATACTTGCAGTCATGGTCGCTATCATAGTCGTTGTTGCTAAATATATGCCTGGAAAGTTCAGGGCTATTATAGACAAAGCTATGGGTAAAGTAGAGTCAGGCATTGAGTCTACCGGAACTACTGAGTAGAATCATCCATGGATAAAAAAGGCCAGGCTACGCTGGAGTACATACTCCTATTGGCGGTCATCGCTGTGGTCTTTGCCAAGGTCATAGGTCAGGCCCAGGATATTTTTTATGGCTGGGACGGCAATAGAGGGGCGATAGAGCTCTTCATAGATGATCAGGTCGTTAATAAACTTGTTACAAACAGCGGTTCTGACTGGCGTAAATAAAAAACATACCTATATCAATGTTATTGGCATTTTAATCCCTGCTGGTCTATACTTATAATCGTGGGGTTATATTCATTAAAATCTGTCCGTAAAAAAGGACAGGCTACGGTTGAGTTCCTGCTGATGGTGGCAGTGCTTGTGCCTATCATTGTCTTTGCGATAAGTACTATAGAAAAAAGGTTCTTTGGCACGCTCTATAACTGGCTCGGGACAGAGATACAGACCAGGGCAAGGTATGGGTATTCCTATAAATACTACAAGGACGGCGGAATAATAAATGCTGAGAATTTGGCTAATACCAGCGGCGCTGTACCTGTAGCTTTTACAAGTGGTCAAACGTCTGATCCTATGCACCCGCTTGTAAAGGTCGAGGATGGATGGAAACAGTGAAGAATAGGAAAGGACAAGTCGCTGTTGAGTTCATAATGATGTTCGTACTTTGTGTGAGCGTAATAATATATGTTTTCTATTTCTGTTATTCTTTAGCCTCGCTGGAGTATA
>JAKLHL010000225.1 GCA_022710165.1 Bdellovibrionales bacterium
CTTATCCTTATCACCGTATTTTTCAAAAGCGGTTATTAATTTACCGAACTGGGTACCCCAGTCACCAAGATAGTTTATCCTGATCACACTATAGCCGAGTGTCTCGAATATATTCCCGATTATGTTACCTATCGTCGTAGATCTTATATGGTGGAACGCTATGGGTTTTGCTATGTTCGGAGATGAATAATCTATAACAATGGTCTTGCCGTTAGAAGGTCTCTTAAAACCGCTTCTGCATTCTTCGACGATAGTCCTTAAAGCACCTGCATATACAAGATCCCTCTTGGCCGTAAAATTAACATATGGTCCGATAGGTTTTACTGAATCTATCAATGCCCCTGGTTCAAAGGACTTTCCTATCTTATCACTAAGCTCTAAGGCGACCTCGTTTGGTTTTCTTTTGTACTGCTGTGCCATCTTAAAGCAAGGAAAGCTTATGTCGCCCATGTCACCCTTAGGCGGTGTTACCAGCAGTTTTTCGACCTCATTAATATCAAGTCCAATGGCCCCTGATATCAGCTTAGCTGCTTCTTTTTTTATTATTTTCATCTTTTAATGTTCCTCAATATCTTCTCAGACACCATTATAGCCTTCGCTGTAAGGCCATCAAAGCCTAAATAGGGGGACTGTTCCCTCCCGCACCTTAAGATCTTTTTATCCATTCTTGTCTTTACAGGAGCAAAGGCAAGTTCATCATAAATGATATCCTCTTGCCCAATATTATCAAAACCTTTTGACAGCTGTTGACCAAGCTTACTGCCGTCAATATCAGGATAATACTGAATATCAAATGTTATAGTGTTCGGTATAAGCTTCTGTAATATGGTCCTCATCCTGTGAAGCCTTTCCCTGTGTTGTTGACTTTCTATATCAAAAGAGCCGAACGGGATAAAAGACGTCAGCCTTAAGCATGTGTTCTCTTTGTCCCTCCACGTCCTTAGAACATAAACATCACTAGGCTCAAAATAATCAGAACCATCTGCATCTATATATATAACAAAGCTCGGCATAGCCGACGACAACAATTCTTCATCTATCTTCACATAAAGAGATAGTGGGTACATTATCTTATCGCTAAGCAGCCCCTTGAACCTGTCAAATTCCTCTACGAACCGGCTCTTTACGGGCTCTATATCGTCTATAACAGGAACGTCTTTATCTATCTCCATTTCTGTGTTGGGATGCTCTACATCTAACTTGCCTTTTACGAGGTCGAGCATGGATGACCTTAAAGAATAAACATCCTTTCCTGTTATCCCTACACCGTTCAATGCACCGCTTACAGCCCTGGCTGAGTCGGAAAGTCTGTAATTGTCACAAACGACACCGGACATCACAAAGATCACAGAATTAACAATGCCTCTAAGCCTAGTGCATATGTCATATTTATCATAAAGCGAGTTTATGCCACTAAAAGAGGCTGAATGCCTAAGTGTGTTGACCATATCTACGGCTTTGTTCTTTTCTGACCTTTTCCAAGGGCATGGCTTCCTGCCTGACCTTATTTTGAGATCGTTCATTAATTTATGGAACTTACTCTCTTCCAAAGGACCAAAAGCCCTTTTCACATCGTCGATCATGTATGGATATTTAAAATCTATCCTAGTATCCCTAAAAACCACTCCTATAGGCTCAGCCTCGTTCAATATGGACCTGTTCATGTCCTCCAATCCTACAAAGGACATTAGGTCAGAGCTGTAATCCTGCGCCCCAAGGCCTGCCAGGGGTATCTCGTAAGGATAGATCGTCAGTCCTTCGCTCTCCAAGACATATGCAGGAGAGTGATCTATCAACAAGACGTCTAAACCCCTGTCTGATAGGTAAGACGCGGCCATGATGGAAGCAACACCGTGGCTGTTGACCAAGACATCATATTTTCCATTCCTAGGCATCTTTACAATTCCTCTTCGTTAACAATTAATATCCGGTCTTTAATTACCTTTATCAATTCTCTGGTAAAGAGCCCCTGAGGATCGTTCTTGCCACAACA
>JAKLHL010000226.1 GCA_022710165.1 Bdellovibrionales bacterium
TAGATATCCTCTTTTAGGTCGCCTTCGCTTATGGTGTTCTCCATAGGCAGAAGTTTTACCAATTCCTCATCGCTGAGACTTGGGTGCTCTTCTTTAAGGTATTTTACTATGGAGAAAAGGAATACCTGGCTTGGAAGTATTACGTTCGTTTTGTAGAAATCCTGGGATATTTTTTGCCCGAGCGTCCTGGTGTATTCTTTCTCTATGTTGTGGCTGTCTATGAAGTTGCCGTTCTCATCTTTAATAAGGTTAGCGACGTTTATAGGGATGCCGTACTGGTCTACTGATATGCCCTCATAGTTGACCATGTTGCCAAAAGGGTCCATTGGACTGCCAAAAGTCACATATATAGGATTGTTCTGCATTATGTTGTTCCATATTTTCTTTAACATTCTTCCAAGAAGTGTAGCCTGCCTTGATATCCTTTTAAGTATCTGCCTTTTCTTATCAGCACCAAAGTAGTGCTCCAGCGCAAGCGATTCAGCCTCTGGAACTATGGTGTAAGATATCGTTACAGGCAGAACATATATGTTCGATCTGGTCCTTCCTTCTTTTATGTTGTTGATGAAGGCTGATACTACGGTCCCTAAAAGACCAAGCTTTAGCTTTTGCTCTATTGCCCCTGATCTTGACCTTGTGCCGCCGGGATAGAAGATCGTGTTGTAACCCTGCTGAAGCTGGTATTCTGAATATTTCTTTAGGGTCTCAAGGTACAACTTGTTCTTTTTCCTTCTGTCTATCCTGTAGCATCCGACGTTGTTCATCACATATTTTATAGTGAAACCTTTGAACAGGTTCAATCCGGCTCCCCATATCGGAGGGTTAAGACCGGCGGTATACATCATGTGGGCGATGACCACAGAATCAAAGTTACTGACGTGAGTGGGTACTATAACGAGGGACCCGAACTTTTCCAGCCTTTTTGCCAGCTCTACGTTACCTCTGATTATTATCCTGTTCTTTAGTTCATGTTTTCCCCTGAAGTTCTTGAAGAACTGGATCACTCCAAAGGAGTTCAGCATGAAGTTAAGTGCAATGGTCGATACTTTTTGCAGGAAGTGATAAAGGAAACTGTTGAAGTTACCGTGTATCTCTTCTGCATAGTATTTTGTGAGTCTTTTGATCTCTTCATTAAGGTCTTCTTTTTTATTGCTGGAATGCCTTAGCTTGGTCTTTATGGACTTAACGAACTTTAGCTTTTCAAGGGCCTTGCTCTTGTTCTCACGTTCTGCCTTAGCCAGCATTTTCTCTGTTTCAAGGCTTTCCTCTATGATCTTGGACAGGTCAGAATTGTCCCTTGCGAGGCTCTCAATGACCTTTTGAGGGATATAGTCCTTTATCTTATCGTCCAGTTTGAGTTTCTTACCCATAATTCTCAGCTATAATAGGAACGAGAAATAGAAATATCAAGCCCTTATCTAGTATTGACAGTTTCCCTTGTTATTAATAATCTTTAGCTATCTTACAGCCCGTGAATAGGGGGATATTCCTGCTATGTATTTTGATAAGGTATTGGCCATGTTCTCTAATGACCTTGCTATAGACCTCGGGACAGCTAACACTCTGGTCTATGCAAAGGGCCTCGGCATAATTGCTAACGAACCATCTGTAGTCGCTGTACAAAAAGACCCTAGGGGAATAAGAAGGGTCGTTGCTGTTGGCAAAGAGGCTAAAGAGATGTTGGGCAGGACTCCTGGCAGCATCGTAGCTATAAGACCGATGAAGGAAGGCGTAATAGCAGACTTTGAGGTCACAGAGGCGATGTTAAGGTATTTTATCGCAAAGGCCCACACCAGAAGGACACTGGTAAGGCCGAGGATAATGATATGCGTTCCTTACGGCATAACAGAAGTTGAGAAAAGAGCAGTAAGGGAATCTGCAGAATCTGCAGGTGCAAGAGAGGTCTATCTTATACAGGAACCGATGGCAGCGGCGATAGGAGCAGGGCTTCCTATAACCGAGCCTGGCGGCAACATGGTCGTTGACGTGG
>JAKLHL010000227.1 GCA_022710165.1 Bdellovibrionales bacterium
TCTATCTCTTTTGTTACAACTACGTGACTGCAGCGCCAACATTTACCGTCGTGGACCTGTTCATTGGCAAGAACTGTACCGCAGGTACCGCACCAGTTAACCGAGCTGTGCTTTTTGTAAGCTAAGCCCATTTCGTACATCTTTATGAAATAAAGCTGTTCCCACTTGTAATATTCGGGTTTGCACGTCGCTATTTCTCTATCCCAGTCATATGCAAAACCAAGCGCTTTTATCTGTTCACGCATGGTGTCTATATTCTTGTGTGTCCACTCTGCAGGATGAACTCCGTGCTTTATTGCCGCATTCTCTGCAGGAAGCCCAAAAGAGTCCCAGCCAAAAGGATGTAGAACGTTAAAACCTTTCATGGCCTTATAACGAGCTACAGCGTCGCCAATAGCGTAGTTCCTAACGTGGCCCATGTGAAGTTTTCCTGATGGATATGGGAACATCTCTAGACAGTAATATTTTTTCTTGGACCTATCCTCTATGGCCTTGAACTCTTTCTGTTCTTTCCATTTTTTTTGCCATTTTTTTTCAATTTCTTGCGGACTATATTCCATGCTCTCCCCCAGAGGCTATTAATCTACTAAGATAATTTTCATGAGTAAAGGATAAAAAAACCCGTTCTGACCTAAAGCCAGAACGGGTTTTAAGATATTAAGCTAACTGCCCTATTAGAACAGGTAGAATATACCGAACTGCATGTCGTAAGCCATTGCAAAGTTTGAATCTACACCAAACCCGTCTGCCCATCCAACGAAGGACATTGAGAAGTGTACAAGGTCTGCAACTACGCCAAAGCTGTCTGTGATCTGGTAAGTGGTCCTGCAGCCAAAACCCAAGTTAAAGAAGTCTATGGCTGTAACATTGCCAAAACCAAAACGTATGCCGGCATCAAAAGTAGGTCCGACAGAAAAATCATCGTTCTTTGAGAAAGTGAAATAGAAAGGAATGTCATAAGCTACGCCAAGCTTGAACTGTACGTCGTTCAAACCGCCAAAAGCCATGCCGAAAAGACCGCTAAGGCCATCACCTTTACCGATCTTGAAGTTCATGCCGAACTGAGTTCCACCCCAATCCTTTATGTCAATTACAGGACCGAGCGTTGACTCGAACTTCCAATCATCACTGCTGACTGCAGCGCTAGCTGTTGTGCAAACAAAAGCTGCTGCCAATACTAAAAAAAGTTTTTTCATTAATTTTACCCCCCTAAAGGTTTTTAATAATAAGATTATGAACAATTATAGCCGTTAAAAAAATATGTCAATTTGGAATTTATTTTTTCTTTTTCTTGTCCTTTTTTTTGTCTTTATCTTTTTTCTTTTTATCTTTGTCTTTTTTTGCCTTGGCTTTCTTTTTAGCCTCTTCTTCCTTGCGCTTCTTTTCCTCTTCAGCCCTTATTTTTGCCAGTTCTTCTTCCTCTATTATCATGTTGGAGAGTTTTTCCAGGAAGCTGAACTCAAGGTCCTCTTTAGGACATAGTTTAATGGCCTGGTCCTCGCTCCTTGTATCGGGTATCATGAGCGTTTTGTTCTTGTCCTGGCCCTTTTCCACCCACAGCATATTCCCATCGCTGATAGTCGAATACAGTGCATCGTCGCCTGAATTCTTACAATCCTTTAGCTTGCCGTCCTTTATCTGGCAAAGCTTCAATAAAAAGGTTCTCTGTTCGCCGTTGGCGCATTTATAATTAACGGTCACAGATCCGTTGAACTTTTTCTGCTCTTTGCTGTCGAATCCGAACTTTAATTCCTTCAAAGCCTTGAAGATCACGTCTTTCACCATGTCATACTTGTAGCTTGTGGCCATTGAAGCGACCACATTATCGTTGCTCTTTCTTGTATATTCCGTGGTCTCAGAAAGCGTATAGTCCTTTATGTTCAAGATAACGTCCCTGTATACTACTGGTATCCTGAGCTTGTCTTTTTCCTCGCTAATATTGAAGTAAGAGGCGATCAGTGAATATA
>JAKLHL010000228.1 GCA_022710165.1 Bdellovibrionales bacterium
TATTCAAAGAACTTGCCTTGATCATGCATACACAAAGAAGCCTCTGCCGCCCTGTGTGCTTTCTCGTGGAAGCTTAGAGGGAACTGCTTGAAGACTACTTTTATCTTGTCCCCGTATTCCTTTACCAGTTCTCTTCCATGTGTCGCTGCGCGTTTGCAGAATGGGCACTGGAAATCTGAGAACTCAACCACGGTTACCTTTGCTTTTTCTTTGCCTTTAAAAGGCTCGTCGCCGCTAAGTTTTATCTCTATCTTTGCCTTTTTAGGCTTTTCCATTTTTATCTTAACATCATATTTATTTCTGAGACCTTGTGCGAAGTTCTTCTTGAGCTCGCCTTCCTGCTGCTTGGCAAGGTACATCTTTATCCTGTCCTTATACTCGTTGAACTTATTATCTGGGATCTTGCCCTTTGCAAAGGCAGAGGCTTCCTCGTCGGTAACAGGTCTTAACTTTGAATTAACTTCCTGATTGACCAATTCTTCAGGCTTGATGTTCCTTTTCTTTGCCTCTATTTCAATCAGCTTGGAGTCTATCATGTCATTTAGATAATACTCCTTCACCTTGTAGACGTTCTCGTCTAATCTGAACAACTGCTCTCCTAAGTTCTCGTTCTTTGCCTTAAGGTCACCCAAAGTGATCCTTTCGCCGTCAACAACTGCAAGCAATTCCTTGTCCGGGTTCTTTTTCATCCCGCAAGATACTACAAGTACTGCCATAGCTGATAATAATAATAGCTTCTTCACTGTCTATCCCTCCCTATAAAATTGATCCAAGATCATGAACATAATATTACTGTAACCCAAAAAGTCAAAAGCAATTAGATGACGATAAAGAGCAGTTTAAAAAGCACTACCAAGGCTATGTTGGCGCTTATGAGCAGGACGAAGAACGGTATCGGCCTGTCAAACATTGATAAGTGATGTTCTTCCATATGTGCTAACCCCCAAAAAGCTCATCATAAAGATCGAACGCGAACCTGTCGGTCATTCCAGAGATATAATCAACCACTACAAGCTCAGGTTTGTCGTATAGCTCCCTTATCTGCATTCTTCTTACCAACTCGTCATTGTTCCTGGTAAAGAACTCGAACAGGCTTGAGCATATACGATATATCCTCTGATAATCGGCCATGACCTTTTCGTGCTCATAGACCCGTTTGAAGAGGAAGGCCCTAAGGTCCGACATGGCTTCCATTACATTCTGGCTCATATATACTCTTTTAACCGAGCCCTTGAAATCCTTTTTCATCATCTCAAAGGTTGAGCTAATTACGTCATAGACCATGAACGTCAGCCTTTCCTTTTGTGTTAGGCCAAGCACGCTGGTTACCTTAGACGGGAGCTCATCCCTTTTGATCATCTTTGCGCGTTCAGCGTCGTCAAGGTCATGATTAAGATAGGCTATTATGTCCGCCACCCTGACTATCTGTCCTTCAAGGGTCTGCGCATATCTTAGAAGATCATCATCCAATATCTGCCCTTTCCCCTTTGAGTGTTTTGCCACACCGTCGCAGACCTCTATACTAAGGTTCATCCTTCTGGCTATACGCTCGCTTTGTCTTGCGTGATGGAATCCACCCGGAACGACGCTGGCAAGCGCCCTTTCCCCAAAGTGGCCAAAAGGGGTATGACCAAGGTCATGTCCAAGAGCTACAGCCTCTGCAAGGTCCTCGTTAAGCATCAAGGCCCTGGCAATGGTCCTTGATATCTGCGAGACCTCAAGTGTATGTGTAAGTCTGGTCCTGAAATGATCCCCTATAGGATAAAGGAAAACCTGGGTCTTTCCTTTAAGCCTCCTGAATGACTTGGAGTGTATTATCCTGTCCCTGTCCCTTTGATAGGAGAGACGGAACTCTCCATTATAGTCTATGTCACCTATTGATCTTCCAACTGAATTCGACGATAGATTTGCGTAAGGGCTA
>JAKLHL010000229.1 GCA_022710165.1 Bdellovibrionales bacterium
CAGGGCCCTTTGTTTTGAAAGGCCTATAAAATCTTTTGCACATAGTCCTGAAGAATTATCAGAACTATCAGATGAGGTCCTTATGCTTATTCTGCTTACCTTGAGACCCTTGGAGATAGAATCCCTTATGCATTTTAGAGCTACCTCGTTCTCTTTGTTCTCTTCATCCTCGCTTGTCTTTCCTTCTGCGAGCCATAATTCGCCGTTGATAACCCATTTATCAGGGTCAAATTTGGATGATAGCTTTAAAGTAGGACAGGCGTAAGGAACGCCAGCTGTTTTTGGGCATTCCCAGCTTCGTTCAAGCACATTGGAACAGAAAGGTCTTTTTATGAGCTTAAGCCTTGCTAGATTAACATAGTTATCGTTGGTGTTTTTGGCGCTTGAGAGATCTTTATATTTTTCAGTAATATCTCCTATAAAAGCTTTGTCGAAATCTGCTTTATTGGCTGCATAATTTATTCTGAAAGGTGTTACTACTATATCATTAGGATATATAGCCGCTTCTGCTTTATTACCGTCACAGCTGTACATCCTTAAAAATCTTTCATATCTAGAATTTATGGCAGCCTTTATGCTTTCTCTTTGTGTGACCCCCAAAGAATTAATATTGGATACGTTCAAAGAAGCATGATCTTCTAAATATAGGCTTCCATCAGTTTTTTTCAACAGTTTTACAGGTGTTGAACAGTTCGTGCTTTTAACTGCTGATCCACCGTAGAAAGAGACATAATCTATCAAAGACTCCATCGTCTTGTCAGGGATAGGCGTGTAAGTTGTTAGTGTTCCTGACGCAGACCTGCATCCATAACCTTTTTTGTTCTTATATATGTCGTTGATGTTCTTGCAGGCCAGGTCTTTTTGCTTGGTATCTGTGTTGATCCACCAGGAATCACTGTTTGTCTTCATACTTTTAACGAGTTCGTTCTGTGGTATTGTCACCTCATCAGCGTTTGCAGAGAACATGAATAGGCATAGTAATAAAGTTATCATAAGCGCCTCCCTTTCGACTTATTTATACCACTTGTTTTACTCTTTTGCCAGACTTGCACCCACAGGGACTATGGGGTAGTATGGCTTTTGTGGACGGCGTATGAGTGCAGGAGAAAAATTTTGGGTTTAACGATAATCATTTCTTACTACAAGGCTTTGGATAACTTAAAGCTGATACTTAAGGCTTTGAACTGCCAAAGCGAAAAGAATTTTGAAGTTATTATTTCAGAAGATGACAACAACAGTGAAACGACTTCCTATATCAGGGACAACAAGCACCTTTATGATTTTCCCATAACCCACCTTAATCAAAAAGAGGATAAGGGCTTTAGAAAGAACATGATGCTGAACAGGTCCATCGTAAGATCAAGAAGTGAGCTCTTGGCATTTATAGACGGTGACTGTATCCCCCATAAACATTTCGTTAAGGAGTACATAAAGAACCTTGAGGATGGTGTTTTTCTTTCTGGACGTAGTGTGATGCTGGGCAAGAAAATAAGTTCCGATATAAAAAAGGACGGTTCTATCGATAGGCTTAACTTGCTATCCTTGATATTCTCTGACTCCTGGAAGATAAAAGAGGGCATTTATTTCCCGTTCTTTCCCATAGCCTACAAAAAGAGGGGGCTGCTTGGCCGTAATTGGGGCATAAAAAAGAAGTATCTTTTGGACATAAATGGTTTTGACGAGGATTACAACACTCCTGCAGTAGGAGAGGATGTAGATATAGAATGGCGCTTGATATCCAAGGGGCTAAGGCTGAGGTCTATCAAGAACAGGGCCATCGTTTACCATATCTATCACCCCAGGAGCTACTCTGAAGTCGGTGTTAAGGGCAATTACGAGCTCTTGAACAGTAAAAAGGCCGCCCAGAATATTAGATGTT
>JAKLHL010000023.1 GCA_022710165.1 Bdellovibrionales bacterium
ATGAGATGTCATTATCTATAGTTTTAGGAAGTCCAACCACAGACAAAGGATAGCCCCTCAACATTGCGTTCAAAGCTATGTCCCTTGCCCCTCTCAAAGTCCCATCCCCTCCTATGCAAAAGAGGATATTGATCTTGTTCTTTTCAAGAAAGTCCACCATGTCCTTTACTTCATTTACCCCTCTTGATGAACCAAGGATAGTGCCGGGGTCCATGTGGATGTCCTCTACCATTTCTACTGTAAGCTTAATTGGAGGGAACTCACTGCTGACAAGGCCCGCATAACCGTAACGAATGCCCCATACGTCATGCACGCCATACCTATAGTAAAGTTCAAGGAAGATGGCCCTGATAACGTTATTAAGACCGGGGCAAAGTCCGCCGCAGGTCACTATTGCGGCCCTGGTCTTTGTGGGATCAAAGAATATCTTTTCCCTTGGGCCAGCAAGCTCTATGCTTATGGGTTCTTCCATGCCGTTCTCTATTGCGTTCTTGTATGCGTCCAGTTTTGGATTGTATAGTATTCTATCCTCATCGCTGACAAAGTTCTTTACCAGCTTTTTCAGCGGACTTACATGTTTACAGGTGCCTAGGTTCTTTACTCCAAACATTACTGATTTCCTTTTTATTTATTTTACTTTGATGAACTCAACTTCACTTTCGCTTGCCATTTTGTCTGCAAGCTCGTCGGTGTAGTCTTCCTTGTAAAAGACCTTTGTTATGCCGGCGTTTATGATCATCTTTGTACAGATGGAACATGGTTTTGTTGAACAATAAAGATGCGAACCGTTTATGTTAACTCCGTTCTTTGCAGCTTGTATTATTGCGTTCTGCTCAGCGTGTAAGCCCCTGCAGAGTTCATGCCTCTGACCAGAAGGGATGTTAGAGTCCTTTCTTACACAGCCTGTTACAGAGCAATGAGGGACTCCCTTTGGAGGGCCGTTGTAACCAGTGGATACGACCATCTTGTCCTTTACAAGCACGGCCCCTACTGTCCTTCTTAGACAGGTGGAGCGCTTGCTTGCAAGCTCTGCGAACTCAAAAAAGTAATCATCCCAACTTATTCTGGACATGCTATATCGACTCCCACTTGATCTTACCAAAGTGGAAACGCGAAGCAAGTGTCTCTTTGTTGGCCATTACTCTTACCGCATAACCGAATTTACCTGCATTGTAGCAGTTTATGGAGCCTTCATATCTAAAGAGGTTCCCATCCTCGCCTACAACGTTCATCAGGAACTCATCACCCTCAACTATCCTTGTGGCATAAAAGTCCATCTGTCCGTACTGGACAGAAACCACCACGTCTTCAGGAGAAAGGTTTCCAAGGTCCACCGTGACCTCAAGTTTGAATTCCTCGTCCCTCTGAAGCTCTTTATTTATAGGTTCTTTTACATCTATTATCTTTATCCTGTCCCAGCTGGAAAGTACCTTTTTCTTCCATGCTGCAAGCTCTTTTGCACCTTTAAACTCATCTGCAGAGAGCCTTTCCCAAAGTTCAAGTCCCTTAAAGTAGAATTTAGTGAAGTACTCCTGCACCATCCTGTTCGTGTTATACACAGGGCAGTTGGTCATCATGCTTCTTTTCATGATCTCGACCCACTCTTTTGGAGTGCCATCAGCACTCTTCTTGTAATAGGCAGGAACGACCCTGTCCTCCAACAATTGATAGATGGCCTTGCTCTCTACGTTGTCCTGATATTCGCTATCCTGGAGCTCAACGTAATCCTCTCCTTCACCTATTGCCCAGCCATTGTCACCGCTGTAAGCCTCATCCCACCAGCCGTCAAGGACGCTAAGGTTTATACCGCCGTTGAAACATACTTTCATTCCGCTGGTACCGCTTGCCTCCATAGGACGTCTTGGGTTGTTAAGCCATACATCGACGCCTTGAACAAGATATCTTGCAATTGATATATCGTAGTCCTCAAGGAAAACTATGTGGTGCCTAAGTTCAGGCCTTCTTGCCATCCTGTATATTTCCTTGATGAAAGCCTTTCCTTCTTCGTCCCTTGGGTGTGCCTTACCGGCAAATATTATCTGTACCGGTTTATCTTTGTTCCCGAGTATGTTTGTAAGCCTTTCTATATCCTTGAATATCAAGTTGGCCCTTTTATATGTTGCGAACCTTCTTGCAAAACCTATGGTGAGAGCGTTCGGGTCCAAGACCTCGTTCGCTATTTCAAGTTCAGCGCCGGTAACACCTTTTCTTTCAAGCTGTTTCCTTAGTCTGTTCCTGACGAACGCTACAAGGCGCTCCCTTCTTCTTTCATGTGTGTGCCACAACTCTGTTGCAGGGATGTCCTTAACTCTTTCCCATATTGAGTGGTCCCATGGATGATCGACCCACTTAGGTCCGAGGTACCTGTCCAATAGTCCGGCCATATCAAAAGATATCCATGATCTTCCGTGAACACCGTTGGTAATTGAATTTATAGGGACGTCTTCAACATCCAGATCTGGCCACATCCAATACCACATATTCCTTGATACTCTGCCGTGAAGTTTGCTGACACCGTTGTTGAAAGAAGCAAGATGCAGAGCAAGTACCGTCATACAGAAGTTACAGCCTTTGCTTATATCTTTTTTATCTACCGGCTCTGAGCCCATCAGCATGAGTTCATCCATCGTTATACCGAGCATGCTCACATAATTGCTGAAATACCTTTTTACGAGCTCACATGGGAATCTGTCGTTACCTGCAGGAACTGGAGTATGCGTGGTAAAGACGTTCGTTGAGGCTACTATCTCTTTTGCTTCATCGAATTTAAGTTTGTGCTCATACATCAAGACCCTTATCCTTTCCAACGCAAGGAATGCGCTGTGGCCTTCGTTCATATGAGTAACAGCAGGGACCTTTCCAAGTCTGTACAAGGCCCTGATACCGCCTATTCCGAGCAGTATCTCCTGTTTTATCCTCATCTCAACATCACCACCATAAAGACGCGCTGTTATGTCTCGATGGTTCTCTTTATTCTCTGGGATGTTAGTGTCCAAAAGATATATGTTGTTCCTTCCAACCATTACTTTCCATATTCTTGCAAAGACATCTCCGTCCGGGAAAGTAACTGATATTTTCTCTGCATTGCCTTCCTGGTCCCTGACAAGTTCTACCGGCATGGTGAAGAAATCGTTCTTTGGATAAACTTCCTGCTGCCAGCCATCACTATTCAGGTACTGACGGAAATATCCTTCTGTATAGAGGAGCCCTACCCCGCAAAGCGGTATGCCTAGGTCGCTTGCGCTCTTCATATGGTCGCCGGCAAGCACCCCTAGACCGCCCGAATATATAGGCAACACTTCTGCCAATCCAAACTCTGCAGAGAAATATGCAAATACTTTTTCTGCGTGTTTTGGGTAGTGCGTCATGAACCACGAACGGCTTTTAAGATAATCTTTAAGTCTGTTGTGTACCCTTTCCATGTGGCTCACGAAAGATTCGTCTCTGCTCAGGTCTTCCAATCTTTTTTGCGGCACCTTGCAAAGCACCCTTAACGGATTATATTCCTCTGTGTCCCACAAATTCCTGTCTATTCTCAACATCAACGTCGCTGCATCATGGTCCCATGACCACCACAGGTTCTCAACTATTTCTTTTAGCGGCAAAAGTTTTTCTGGAAGTCTTGGTAAGACAGCAAATTTTCTTATATGTTTTTTCATTAATTTCCTCCGTTTTAATTCCGTCGATTCAAGCCGTATTTTTAGTTCGAGATGATTCTATCAAAACACGGATAATTATCTATATAAAAATATTTCTTTTACTTTTAAATTAAATGTGTAAAATAGTAATTGTTACGATCTCTTTTAGGGGGAAAAAAGAATATGGCAACAAAAAAGAAAAAAGCTACTAAGAAGAAAGTAGCAAAAAAGAAAACAGCGAAGAAGACAACAAAGAAGAAAGCAACAAAGAAGAAAGCAAAAAAAGCTACAAAAAAGAAAAGGTAAGAGCTGTTAATCTTTTTCAAAAAAAGGGTTGGGACTTGTTCCCGGCCCTTTTTTTTTATCAAAAAACGGTGATTTTAATAAAAAACCGTTAAGAAAGTGACTCCATTATCTCTATAACGGCTTTTGTTATCGTTTCCATATCCTTGATCACTAAAGTCTCGTTCTTTGTATGTATATCCTTAAAACCTACTCCTAATGTCGCTGTTTGGATGCCGTTCTTGTTAAAATTATTGGCATCAAGACCTCCAGTTATGACCTTCGTTACTGCTTTTATCCCATTCTTTGCAAGAGCGTTCACGGCCACTTGGACCACTCTTGAATCTTCTGGCAAAAGGAACGAGTAATATTTTATCTCTTTCTTAAGGTCTATCTTGACCCCGAATTCATGGGCCGCATCAACGAATATCTTTTCCATTTCATCAGCTATCTTTAGCGATCTTTCATGGTCAACGCTTCTGCATTCCGCGACTATCTTTGCAGAGGACGGGATGCCGTTAGTGACCTCTCCTCCCTCGAAGATACCTACGTTCGCAGTGGCTCCCTTGTCTATCCTGCCGAGCTTTAGCCTTGATATTGCTTTAGCTGCTGGCACTATCGCAGACACTCCGTTCTCAGGCTCACTTGCATGTGCAGAAGAACCTTTGTACTCAACAAAGAAAGCAAATTTTGTTGGAGCGCCAATGACTATCTCTTCTATGCTCTCTTCATCTATCACGTATGCCATCTTTGACTGTATGAGAGAATAATCGAGTTTTGAAGAGCCTTCTGTTCCTATCTCTTCACATCTTGTGATGATGAACTCTATTGGAGGACGTTTTTGTGCAGAGCGTATGGCCTCTAATATGGAGGCTATACCTGCCTTATCGTCTGCACCAAGTATGGTGTCACCCTTGGACCTTATTATCCCGTTCTCTATTATTGGCTCTATCCCTATCCCTGGTTTTACGGTGTCAGCATGACAGGCAAAGCCAACATATTCCCTGCTGTTCGATCCTTTTGCAGGAAAGGTGGCTATGAGGTTCCCAAAAGAGTCCTTAACGGTCTTTGCACCCTCTTTTTTGAGGAGTTTTTCCATGTATGCAACGAACTCCTTATCGTTTGGTGATTCACTCGGTATTTTCACTAGTTCGCAGAAAAGATCTATCATCCTTTTTGAGTCCATTATGCAAGGTCCTCCACTAGTGTTATGAGTATGTTTGCTGTTTTCTCCATCTCAGAGATAACGGCATACTCCTCTGTTGAATGCATCTTTCTTGCGCCTATTCCAAGGACGGCCGTCTGCACCCCCCCATGGTTGAAATGGGTGGCGTCAGTTCCACCAGCGGTATATTTTACGTTCTCCTTCAATCCGTTCTTTTTTATGGATTCAACGGCAGCCTTAACGACCTTTGAATCCTTTGGTATTGTGTACGCTTTTAGCGACGTTGTAAGTTCTAGCTCAACCTCTGCACCGAATTTTTTGGCTGCATCAATGAATATCTTTTTCATTTCTTCTGCCATTGTGCATGCTTTTTTGTCATCAATGCTTCTGCATTCAGCCCAGATCTCGGCAGTTTCTGGTACGGAGTTTATGTTTATCCCGCCCTTTACAACACCAACATTGGCTGTTGAAAGATCGTCTATCCTTCCCAATTTAAGATTAGCTATTGCCTCTGCTGCGCACTGAACGCCTGAGATGCCTTTTTCTGGTGCCATACCGGCATGTGCCGCCCTGCCCCTGTATTTAACGTTAAAGACGATATATGTTGGCCCGCCTATGATCACCTCGTCAGGCGTATCAAAATCCACCACATAGCCTATCTTTGAATCAAGCTTTGAATAATCCAGGAACTCTACCCCTGATGGAGTGACCTCTTCACATCTGGCTATCACTACCTCTAGCGGAGGATGCTTTTTTGCTGAACGCAGCATCTCTAGCACTTCTGCTATACCTGCCTTGTCATCAGCGGCCAATATGGTAGTCCCATCGCTGTGTATCCTGTCGTTCTTAAGATCAACTATTGGTTTTATTCCCTTGCCGGGCTTTACCGTATCCGCATGACAGCAGAACAGTATGCTCTCTTTGCTCTGAGAATCCTTTGCAGGGAATTTTGCTATGAGGTTCCCAAAATCATCTACGTTCGTTCTTGCCCCTTCTTTGCTGAGCAGTTTTTCCATATAGGCGATGAAATCCTTATCATCGGGAGATTCACTTGGGATCTTGACCAATTGGCAAAACGTCTTAATCATCCTGTCTCTATTCATTATGCAAGCCCCTCTACTAACGTGACCAGAGTCTTTGTTGCCGTTTCCATTTCGGATATTATCGCGTACTCTTCTTTTGAATGTATCTTTCTGCAGCCTATGCCTACAACTACGGCGCTGATACCTTTCTCATTAAAAAGAGCTGCGTCCGTTCCTGCAGTTATTAATTTTATGTCAGGGTTCACTCCGTGCACCTTCAAGGCGTTCGCATAGGTCTGAACGATCTCAGAATCTTTTGGTATGACATATCCGCTAGAGATTATGTCCCTGACTATGTCTACCTTAGTCCCAGACGCTTGTGCCGCTTTCCTGAAGATATTTTCCATCTCTTCTGCTATGCCCAAGGCTTTCTTGTGGTCCAGACTCCTGCACTCAGCTTGAAGCCTTGTGACCTCAGGTATTATGTTCCTTGCTTCACCGCCTTTGAAAACACCGACGTTAGCAGTTGATTCTGCATCCAAGCGGCCTAGTTTCATCTCGTGTAAGGCCTCAACGGCTGCAAGCACTGATGATATACCATTCTCAGGTTCAACCCCGGAGTGTGCCGCCTTTCCTGTGTATGTAACGTCCATGTGTATGTGGGTCGCCTCGCCTATTACAAGTTCATCCGGTGAATCCATATCAAGCACGTAAGCCTTTTTTGCCCCGATAAGGGAAAAATCCAGGTTCTTTGCACCAAGCGATCCTATCTCTTCTGCTCTTGTGATTATTATCTCAAGCGGAGGATGTTTTTCTGCCGCTCTTATCATTTCTATAAGTTCTGCTATCCCTGCCTTATCGTCCGCTCCCAGTATGGTCTTGCCATCAGAACTTATTATACCTTTCTCTAGGTCCACTATTGGCTTTATATTCTTTCCGGGTTTGACCGTATCTGCATGGCAGCAAAAAGCTATTGGCGTTTTGTTCTTTGAGTTTTTTTCTTTGAATTTGACGATCAAGTTGCCGTAAGAATCCAGTTTTGTCTTAGAGCCCTCTATCTTAAGGAATTTCTCCACATAAGATATGAACTCTTGGTCGTTGGGAGACTCACTGGGTATCTTTACTAGTTCGCAGAAAGTGCTTATCAGTCTCTCTGTATTCATCGATACCTACGCAAGACCTTCTATGAGGTCGACCATTGAGTGAGTTATGGTCTCCATTTCTTTTATGAGCACATATTCATTGCATGAATGCTCTTCTCTGTAACCTGCTCCAAGTACCACTGCAGGAATATGTGTGTTTATGTGAGTAGCATCACTGCCGCCCCTAAGCACTATTGCCTTTGCGTCAACGCCGTTCTTGGTCAAAGCCTTGTGACAAAGCTTTACTATATCGGAGTCCTCAGGCAGGTAGTAGGCCTTCAGAGGCATGTTCCTCTCAATTTTTATCTCTGTCCCAACTTCTTGCGCTGCTTTTCTGAATACTGCTTCCATTTCGTCCGCAAGCTTGAGCGCCTTTTCATGATTGAGGCATCTGCACTCAGCCATAACTTTTGTGTTCTCTGGAACACCGTTCCTTACTTCTCCACCCTGTATTACACCAACGTTGGCAGTTGTTTCTTCATCCAGCTTCCCTAGCCTTAACTGTGAGATGGCCTTTGAAGCGGCATATATTGAAGAGATACCTTTATCTGGAGCAACGCCTGCATGGGATGGTTTCCCCTTATAATAAACGTCAAAGGTAACAAGTGTAGGCCCGCCTATGACTATCTGGTTCACCTCTTCAGTATCAATTACCATCGCCATTTTTGAGTTAATGAGGGAATAATCCAGATTTATCGCTCCAAATGAACCAATTTCCTCACACTTTGTGATTATTATCTCAACTGCAGGATGCTTTTGCGCAGTCCTTATCATCTCTATCAATTCTGCTATTCCAGCCTTATCATCTGCTGCAAGTATAGTGTCTCCGCTTGATCTTATCCTATCAGCCTCAACTATAGGCTTTATACCGACGCCAGGTTTTACGGTGTCCGCATGGCACACAAAACCTATGGTCTCCTTGCTGTTAGAGTTCTTGGCCGCAAATCTGGCTACCAGGTTGCCGTAAGCGTCTTTCTTTGTCTTAGCACCCTCTATCTTAAAGAACTTCTCCATGTAGTTGATGAAATCCTGTTCGTTGTTAGACTCACTCGGGATTTTTACCAGCTCGCAAAAAGTACTGATCAATCTGTCGGTGTTGATCCTAGTCATTTGATCCTCCAAAATATTTATTAAGTGTTAACCCTGTTAAATCCGCAGCTAATGCCTATTCTGTCATTTCTTATCTCATCAATGGACTGTTTGTCTATTTCAACCTTGTAGTCACCGTCAAAACATGCTGCACACCTTTCTGTGCCAAAGACCTTGTTGGTGCCTTCCATGGAAAGATAGGTAACTGAATCTGCCCCCAAATGCTCTGCTACAGCCTGTTCCAGCTGTCTTTGATCCTTAAGATCAAGTACTTTTTTTGTGCCCAATCCAAGCTTAACGCTTTTCCTGTGAGCTATCAGGTCTTCCTGAACTGACATATCTATACCGTAAAAACATGGGTTAAGGACCGGCGGACAATGTATGGCAACATGTATCTCTTTTGCCTTACCTTTTTCCTTAAGCAGTCTTACCATTCTTTTTAAAGTCGTTCCCCTTACTATACTATCGTCGACCAACAGGACCTTCTTGTCCTTGATCTGGGCCTTGATAGGATTTAATTTAAGCCTTAGTGCGTTCTCTCTTATGCTTTGTGTAGGCATTATGAAAGTACGAGCACTATACCTGTTCTTTATTAGTCCCTCGCTGAAAGGCTTTCCTATTACCCTGGATATCTCAAGGGCCGCAGGTATGGATGTATCAGGCACAGGGACCACTACATCAACGTCGACCTTTTTTGCGATGAGCTCTTCTCCAAGAACCCTTCCAAGGTCCATCCTTGTCATGTATATGGACCTGTTGTTATATACAGAATCAGGACGTGCAAAATATATGTTCTCGAATATGCAGGGTGCTTTTCCTCTTTTCTCTATAAGGTGCGTCTGCGGCTCTTCTCCAGCCCTAAAGAACATCGCTTCGCCAGAGGCTATTTCTCCCTTGATCTCAAAATCAATTGCATCAAGGCAAACGCTCTCGCTTGCGCACATGTATTCGCCGTTCTTTTCTCCCCAAACAGCAGGTCTTATGCCGTAAGGGTCCCTGGTGCAGACAAGAGTTGGTTTGCCGTCCAGTATCATTGCAAAGGCTACCGAGTATGCCCCCTTTATGTATTTGTAAGTTTCTTTTAATGCTATTACAGCGTCAAACACTGTGTGTCCTTCTTCGCGTATCTTCATCATTTCAAGGCAGAAAAGATAAAGTATAGGTTCCACATCACAGTTGGATGAAAGATTAACTGAGTGGCGTTTAAGTTGCTGTTTAAGTTCCTTGAAGTTTATCAAGTTCCCGTTATGGACCATCATTACGCCAGGCTGTCTGCTGAAGAAAGGCTGTGCGTCTTCCCTGATACCGCCGCCGATGGTCGGATATCTTACGTGGCCTATGGCAGCTCCTGCACCTGTGTAACTCACTTTCTCTAACGCATTAGCAGCATAACCAAGGTCTTTGTGAAGAAAGAACCCGTTCTCGGACACTATGCCGATACCCGCAGAGTCCTGCCCCCTGTGCTGGATGGCCTGAAGCGCATCAATCACAAGACTGCTAACATTAGAGTTACCAATAAAACCTACAAATCCACACATCAGCTTCTCTCCATTAATTTTAACATCCCGGAGGTAAGAACGTTGTTAAGTCCGCTGTTCTTGCTCTTTAGGCGGGAGTCTATGTTCATACACCTTTTATACATTTTCGCCAAGTCCTGAGGCTTGTAATGCAGAAGCTCTGCCCTAAGGTCCTTGACGAAATATGGGTTATAACTTATCTCTCTGGCTATTTCAGCGTCAGAGATCTTTGGTTCTGTCTTTATAAGGTCATGTACCATTAAAAGTTTCTTTATCCTTGAGCTGACTATTGAAGTTATGAATATAGGAGATTCACCGAATTCAAGGAGCTTATAAAGATGCTCCATGAATTTCTTTTTGTTTTTTGTGGCCAGAAAGGTCGGAAGCTTGAAAATGTCAGCCTCTGCGCTCCCGGTTGCCAGGAACTCGATGTCATCTTCCCTTATTATGTTCCTTGTACCTACGTAGACCGAGGCCTTTTCTATCTCTTTTTCTATCCTTCCAGCGTCATCACCATATCTTGCCTTGAGGTATTCAACGACCTTATCGTCTATGCTCTTGCCTCTTTCGCTTGCAAAGCCCTTTATCCATAGCGAGTAAGTGTTTTGATCAGGTGTCGCGGCTTCGCATGGCTTTGAGTACTTAAGTACCTCTGTGGCCGATTTTTTCCTCTTATCTATCTTTTCTGTGAGTATCAAAAGCACCACATCAGGAGAAGGGTTCTTTAAATAATCTATAAGCGGACCAAGCTGCTCCTCTTTAAGGTCAGAAAGCTCAGAAGCTATGATAAGCCTTCCCGAACTGAACATCGGAAGATCATAGAGGGAACTTATCCAGTCGCTGATGTTAATTTTATCGAAAGTTACCCTTTCTATCCCAAAGCCAAGGTTATTAGCTATCTCTTTAAGACGTTTGGTCACTCTTTCCCTTACAAAATATTCAGCACCATGGACAAAATATACCCTTCCCAGCGACTTTAAGGCCTCTGCCTTCAAGGCGGGGTCTTTGGAACTTATGTAAAGCTCCTTAAGCTCTTTCAGGAATTCGGGAACACCCTTTGAGGGAGCTTTTCTTGCCATACGCTAGAACTCCTCCAAAAGTGAATCTACAGCGAACATCATCATCGTGTCAGCCAGCTCCCTTATGGTCTCTTTTTTTGCACTATCCTTTATAAAAACGTTAGAGGTCCTTCTTTCGTCGGTGTAAGAACCGCTCTCCATGCCTTTGGACTGAGTGAAGGTACTGCTCCACAGGACCTTTTTATCAGAGGACCTTATTAGCGATAGAGATATGGTCGCATACATCGTGTAGCTTACTGCTAAAAGTCTGTCCTTTGGGAGACCTCCAGCAGCCTCTGTATCTGCAGTACCAAATTGAATACTTGCAGGAGTAAGGGTTATGTTCTTTACCACACCTTCTATGTAGGCATCTGCATTGCCGCTTACATATTTCAATTTCCCGCTTCTGGAAGTAAGGTACAGCCTTAGTGCATTAGAGAAATCAACGTCAGCCCCTCCTTCCATGGTGTCATTCTTGAATATAGGTACAGTAACGGTCTTTACCCCCTTTTTTTCCCAGGGGTTCTTTAGAGAAGTTAATCCGTAACTGCAGGCGCTAGTCGCCACTAACAGCAATACTAACAAGTTTGCCTTCAACATAAACTACCTTTTTTATTTCTTTGCCTTCTATGTGTTTCTTGACCGCGGCGTCCTCAAAAGCAAGGGCCTTTACTTTTTCCTCACTGGTCCCAGCCTGTATCTCTAATTTGCTTCTGACCTTGCCGTTTATCTGGACCACTACCACCTTTGTGTCATCCTTGATAGCTTCAGGATCGAACTCTGGCCATCTTTCTTTAGAGGCATTGTTCTTCTTGCCCAAATACTCCCACAGCTCGCAAGAGGCATGAGGGGCGAATGGACAAAGCATCAACACAAGGAATTCCAAGGTCTCTTTAAGCACGGCCTTGTCCTGGTCCGTGCTAAAGGTCTTTATATCCAGTTTATAGAGCTCGTTAACAAGCTCCATCATAGAGGCTATGGCTGTGTTAAAACCAAAGAGGTCAAGGTCAGAGCTGACCTTTTTTAGCGTTTTATGGGTGAGGTTCCTAAGCCTTTTAGCCTCAGCGCCTAAGCTGGCCTTGGGGTCAAGTGCCTTCCCGCTTCTCACCAGTTCAGAGTTCGCATCAACAAAACGCCATATCCTTGAGATGAACCTGTGACAGCCTTCAACGCTGTTATCGTTCCAATCAAGGTCTTTTTCCGGAGGTGATGCAAAAAGTATGAAAAGCCTTGCTGTATCAGCTCCGTATTTCTGTATTATATAGTCTGGATCAACGACGTTACCAAGCGATTTACTCATCTTGTGGCCGTCCTTTATGACCATTCCCTGTGTCAAAAGGTTGCTCGCAGGCTCGTTGGTGGATAAATAGCCCAGGTCCCTGAGCACTTTATGGAAGAACCTTGCATACAGAAGATGCATACACGCATGCTCTATACCGCCTATATATTGGTCAACAGGAAGCCAATAGTCGGCACGTTCCTTGTCTATTCCCTTCTTGTCATCATCCGGACAAGTGTATCTTGCGTAATACCAGGACGACTCAACGAAGGTGTCCATGGTCTCTGTTTCCCTTTTTGCGTGCCCTCCGCATTTTGGGCATTTAGTGTTCACAAAGCTCTCTACTTTGGACAAAGGATCATCGCCTATGCTGGAGAGTTTTGCGTCCTCTGGGAGCACTACTGGCAGGTCTTTTTCTGGGACCGTTACCACTCCGCACTTT
>JAKLHL010000230.1 GCA_022710165.1 Bdellovibrionales bacterium
CAGGTCCTGGGCACTAGGTATTAAAGTGCCTTTCAGGCTTCATAACGGCAGTAACGGGGTCTGGGGAGATTTCAGCGCCAAGAGTATTGAGGTCGTAATAATGTCTTACCACTTGCTGGGAAAGACCACTATAAGACTTGAACCTTCGTTGCTATTTTTCATGCCAAGTTCTACAAGCTCGGTCTCCAAGTTCAGTTATTATAGTTTTAATGCAAAAGTTAACCTTCCATGGAAAATATTGATCGTATGGCCAAGCATAAAGATCGCTCCTGGCTGGATGTCTAGATCGAACGCTAACAGCAACGCTGTATATGATTTTGGCTTTTCTTTGTTCAGGCCGCTTGGACTTGGTTCAAAGATAGAACTACTTGGAACAGCAAGAAAAGGTTATATCTCTGATGAGTGGGAGTTTATATCAGGTCTTGCGTTCGAATACGTATATTAACACTGTAATATTGATCTAAGCGGGCTGCTGCTCAAGAACTCAGTTGCAGACGTTGAAGATATATTTTGTCTTTTTATATTGGCCTTTATGTTCTTTATCCTTTCCTGAGATAGCCTGATCTTTTCTTGCAGCGCGGAGTCGTTTTCAGCCTCTTTAGCTACGTTTTCTATTGTAGTTGCCAGTAAGGCTGTATCAGAGGAAGAGTATATTATCATGTCGTTACCGGCATATAACGCTAATTTAGCAGCCTCTTTAGGTTCATAATGTTTTATTATTGCGCCCATTGAGATATCATCGGTGATAACAAGTTTTGTGAACCTAAAAGCTTTCCTTATTATGTCCTCTATGAACTTAGGGGAAAGGGATGAAGGCAGATTATCCTCTTTACTGAAGAGTATGTGAGCCGTCATTATAGCCTGTACGCCGGCTTTTGTGGCTTTACGGAAGGGGCTTATCTCGTATTCCATCATCTCCGCTATGGTCTTGTCGGATATTGGAAGCTCCAGGTGTGAATCCTGGGTGACACAGCCATGTCCAGGAAAGTGTTTTGCACAGCAGAGTATACCGCCCTTTACGAAACCTCTTATCGTTGCACTTACGACTTCCTCAACTTTATGCATATCGGTCCCGATAGACCTATCGCCTATAACGCCGTCCTTTTCTTCTGTCATGTCTACTACCGGCGCCAGGTTCATGTTTATTCCACATGATAGGAGTTCCTGTGCTACCACAGAGAATATCTCGAACAATTGTTTTGGGTTCTTGCTCTTAGCCATTTCCCTGAATGAAGGGAGCTTTGTGAAAGGCTCTTTGAACCTTTGCACTCTTCCTCCTTCGTGGTCAACAGTGGTAAGCAGAGGGGCCTTAATAGAGCTTGCCTGCATCATGTTGACGGCATCAGCTAGCTCATCAACAGAGGAGTAGTTTTTCCCAAGGAAAAGCACCCCGCCTATATTATAGTTCCTTATAAGATCTAAAAGCTCTTTTTCCGGAGTTTGACCGTTCATACCAACAATGAAGTGTTGTCCGATGTTATTTATTGTCTCATTTGACATATAAGCCTCTTTTTAACTTGAACTGTTCTTTTGTTAAAATATACTAAAGTTTAGGTAATAAAGAAAATGATTTATTTGATACTTTTTCTTGGCTCGATCTTTTGTGACACATGTGTAGCAAATGACATTGATCAATCAGTGTCTGCGAAGATAGGTTCTGTCACGATATTGAGGGGGGCTCAGAGTTTTATTTATAGTGCCAGTGAAAAGAAGGCGCTAACAGAAAGCTCCATTCCTTATGCTATATATTCGGGCGATGAGATCCAGACCCCATACAATTCTCATTGTGAGATAGTGCTTGATTCAGGGTCTACTATCTATGTAAGCCCAGAGACACTGTTGTCCATAAACAAGAAAGG
>JAKLHL010000231.1 GCA_022710165.1 Bdellovibrionales bacterium
TTTTGGCACCTTTTATCTCTTTTTTAGGGAGATTAGGATAGTTCACATTAAGGAAACCTTTCTCTTTATATCCTTTATCAAGCATTTTCTTTGCGACATTCTTTGCATATTCAGCGGCGTCTTCCCAATAGAAAGTGCTCTTATTGGAATCTATCACCAAAGACACGGCAAAACCTGAAACGCCATCTATGGCCGACTGTCTTATCCCTGCAACAGTGCCGCTGTAGTAGACATCTATTCCAAGATTTGCGCCCTTGTTTATGCCCGACACCGTAAGGTCCGGCTTTCTTGGCAGCAGACCATACATAGCTGCGTAGACACAATCAGCGGGATAACCAGACACAGAATAGAAATCCTTATCAAGCTCCTTTATCCTTACCGGGAGTTCGGTCGTAAGAGCATGGCTCGTTCCCGACATCTGGTGATGAGGTGCAACAACTACGACCCTGCCCAAAGATGAAAGACTCTTTTTGAGTATCTTTAAACCGTCGGAATGTACGCCATCATCGTTAGTTATCAGTATGAGTTTTTCTGACATATGCTCCCCTTAAACGTTGAACTTAAAATGTATTATATCACCATGTTGGACTATGTATTCTTTTCCTTCGCTCCTTACCACACCTGCAGCCTTAGCCTTATGCTCGTCACCATATTTCATGAATTCATCATAGTGAACTGTGGAAGCCCTTATGAACCCCCTTTCTATATCGCTGTGTATCTTGCCGGCGGCAACGAGCGCAGTAGAGCCCTTGTTTATGGTCCAGGCCCTTACCTCATCCTCTCCCACAGTATAGAAAGATATAAGGTCCATGGTCTCATACACAAGTCTTATGAACCTCTCAGATAGAGGCTCATCAAGGCCGTATTCCTTCAAGAAAGCATCTCTCTCTTGACCGCTCATACTGCTAAGCTCTTTTTCTATCTCGGCAGAAAGCACCATGTGCGGCACACCCTCCAGCGAAAGTCCTTTTGCCTTTCCGGAAGAAAGGATGTCCTCTGTAACATTGACCGCTATCATTATCGGCTTTAATGCAAAAAGCTGGAACGCAGAAAGCCATCTGTTCTGGTCCTTATCAATGGACTTTCTATCTATAACGGTGTTGGATTCTATCTTTGCCAAGATATCCTCGTAAACTGAAAGTTCGTGCTTGTCGTGGGCTCCTTTTTTCATTCTCTCTATCTTTGCATCAAGGATAACAGCATCCAGAAGATTAAGCTCAGATCTGATCTCTGTAAGCTCGTTCTTTATGGTGGAGATGTCGTCCAGGACACCGAATACGATGACCAGCGCGTCAAGCTCCCTGTACTTGCTTACAAGGCCCGCACTGCCAAGCATGGAATCAGAGGCATCCATGGACCTGTTGTAATCTATGACGTCCACTTCTGCATAAGTGGTCTTTTTCGGCTTAAATATCTCTGAGAGCTTGTCTATTGAAGGGTCCTTGACCTTTACCTTGGCTATATTCACCAGACTGGCGGCATGCTGTGTCAGATCCAGGGCTGATACAGCCTCAAAAAGGGTGGTCTTACCGCTAGACCTCTTTCCTATAAAACCTACTTTCATGGTTACTCTCCTGTTAAGTTCTGTCAAAATTATTACTACAAATCCGCTAAAAGACAAATCTATGTTGAACTTATAGCCAGTGGAGGTTAATATTTAATATATGAGAAGCTCATTCCTTATGATTTCTGCGGTCTTTGCGTTCTCATCAGCCGTGTATTCTGCTGATGACATAGAGCAGGACCTTAATAAGCTACAGGATGAACTTGTCTCGGGAAAGGAAAAGACAGCTCAAACCGCCACTAAGACGCCGGCACCTGCACCTATCGTGGCTCCAGTAAAGCCTGC
>JAKLHL010000232.1 GCA_022710165.1 Bdellovibrionales bacterium
ATGGTAAAGGCAGGTTGGATGGAACTGAAAGAACTCCATGTTGGAGATAGCAGCCCCTGCCCTGTAAGCCATCGCTATACCGTCGCCGGTGGCAGTATCAGGATTGCTGGTATAAAGATATGCTTTGCCTGCACCGCCGGTGGCAAGCACAACGATCTTGCTTATGAATGTTCTTATCTGCTTAGAGCTGTTATCCAGAGCGTAAAGTCCGCTTATGCGCCCGTCTTCCTCACGGATAAGATTTATGGACGTATGGTCCTCGTAAAAACTTACGTTCTCCCTGGCCCTGACCTGGGATATCAGGCTCCCGACCATTGACTCGCCCGTTATATCGCCGCTGTGATAGACCCTTCTGTGAGAATGCCCCCCTTCTTTTGTAAGGTCATACTCAGCCGTCTCTATGAATTCCCTGTGGGAAAAATCAACGCCAAACTTAACAAGGTCGCTCACAACATCAGGCCCGTTCTCAACACAGTATTTGACTACCTCGGTGTTACAAAGCCCCGCCCCTGCATTAATAGTATCCTCTACGTGTGAGGCAAAGGAATCGTCCTCGTTCTTTGAAGAGACCGCGGCAATGCCTCCCTGCGCAAGCCAGGATGCACCGTCGCCGAGTTTGGTCTTTGTCACCAAAGCTATCTTAAATGAAGGATCAAGGTTTACTGCAATATTCAGCCCTGCGACACCGCTACCGACTATAATTACGTCGTATTTTAGGCTGGTGTCGGCCATATTACCTTTGCTTGTTCCAGAACAACATCAAGAGGAATGATATGCCAAGCTCAATATAGGCCCCGGGGATCTCGAACATCATAGGATATTCTGCACGTCCAAGAAGGACCAGGATGGAATAGAGCGATGTTATGATCACTCCCGCAAAAACCAAACACAGAGCGGTTATCTTAAGGAACGTAGAAGGAGCATTGTAGAGGCTTATGAGGTATGAGACTAAAAATATAACCGATAGGGCAAGCCCTGTAGCTATCGGATAATACGAAGCCCCCGGTGTACCGACATAGAACTGAGAGTAAGAAAAATAACCGGCAATTATCAGACCAATTACAGAAAAAAGATTGATAAGGCGCATCAAGACACCTCCTTTTTAGTGTCCTTTTTGTACCTTAAAATCCTAATTATGGCAAAGGGACTTTGAATAAATAAAGGCCCGGGAAGATAGCTTCCCAGGCCTTTATTTATTCAACTTAAACCTATTTTACTTTTTTGTTACTTCTAGTTCTACCCTTCTGTTCATCGCTGCTTCTGGAGTATTTGAAAGGTTAGGGTTTGGCTCATTAACTGCAGGCCTGCTCTCGCCATATCCTGCTGTTGTAAGCCTCTTGGCCTCTATGCCCTTTGATACCATATAAGCCTTAACTGATTCTGCCCTCTTCTGGCTTAGACGCTGGTTAGCTTCTGCAGAACCGGAAGCAGAAGTATGTCCTGCTATCTCGACCTCAAGTTTAGGATTCTTATTCATAGCATCAACTGCTACGTCCAATTCCTTCTTTCCCTGAGGGGTAAGCTGAGCACTTGCGTTCTGGAATGTAGCACCTTTTAAAGAGATAAGTATCTCTGCCGCTTTTTCCTTCACCTTTTGAACCATGGTCTCCTTCACGGTTGTTGCCGGTTTTGCTGCCTCTGCCTTTGTCTTTCCTGCTGGGCATGTTCCGCAGCAACGCTTGTTGCTTCCCCAGTAAGAACATCCTGCAAAAGCAAAAAGCACCAAGGTTGATACTAACACTGTCTTAACTTTCATTGATCCTCTCCTCCTCTAAATATTTTGATATAAAAAACAAGAAAATGTTCACAAGTTGACTTTATCGCTTATGTACACCTT
>JAKLHL010000233.1 GCA_022710165.1 Bdellovibrionales bacterium
GTTCTTAGAGGCAGAACCGATCTTTTTGAAACCGGCCTTCTGAGCTCTCTCCTCTATGTATGAGACCGCGAGCCTCTCTGTTTTGGAATGATCAAGGAACTTTTTATAAGCCTCGCTAAGATCAAAGATGTCCTTTTGCTCATTAACGCTAATGGCATCCCACGCGCTTTTCTTCTTGAATAACAAATTGCTTTGTTTGGCCATTTTCTTTACTCCTTGTAAGAGGCTTTAAACCTGTTAGAATACCATAAAAAGATAACACAAAACTTGGCATGTGGCAAAAAACTATGACTTATACTTTAGTATTATTAAGACACGGAGAAAGTGAGTGGAACAAACAGAACCGTTTCACCGGCTGGACCGATGTAGGCCTTTCTGAACAGGGCATCAAAGAGGCCGAGAATGCCGGCGAGGCATTAAAGGCCAAGGGGTTCGTATTCGACCTTGCATATACCTCCGTCTTAAAAAGGGCCATAGACACACTTTCAATAGTCTTGGACAGAATGGGGCTAAAGGATATCCCCGTCCATAAGGACTGGAGACTTAACGAAAGACATTATGGAGCTCTACAGGGACTTAACAAGGCAGAGATGGCAAAAAAATATGGTGATGAGCAGGTCCACATATGGAGAAGGAGCTTTGATGTAAGGCCTCCTGCTCTTGAAGGTGACAGGATAATTCCCGGAGAGCCCCTCTGTGAAAGCCTTAAAGACACGATAGCAAGGGTACTCCCAATGTGGGAAGAAAAAATAGTTCCCTCGATAAAAGGCGGCAAAAAGATAGTAATCTCTGCTCACGGGAACAGCCTTAGGGCTTTAGTGAAGCATCTGGACAATATCAGCGACAAAGACATCCCAACACTAGAGATACCTACGGGACAGCCGTTGATATACGAACTTAACCTTAACATGGAGCCCATAAATAAATATTACTTGAAAGGAGTATTAATATGACCGAAGTTTTTGCCTTACTTGTACAGATCCCCCTATGGGAACTTATGATCGTAATTGTCTGCCTTATGCTCTCTGCGTTCTTTTCTTCAACAGAGACAGCGCTTACTTCCATAAGCCCTACTAAGGCCATGCAGTTAATAGAGACAAAGGCTCAGGGCTCGCAACACTTAAAGCACTGGTTCCACCATCCAGGAAAAATAATAACGACCATATTGATAGGGAATAACGTCGTTAACATCATCGCGACTGCTTTTACCACCTTGATAGCAGAAAGGATCTTCAAGAGCACAGGGATAGCTGTGGTTCTTGGATGTTTGACTTTTCTAATCCTTGTATTCGGTGAAATAGTCCCAAAAGTAGTAGCGAGGGAGAATTCGGTAAAATTATCCCTGATCTTCATTCGTTTCCTAATGGTCTTTTATTATCTTTTCTATCCATTCACCATTATCTTCGTCAAATTCACCGATAAGCTTTTCAAGAAATACAGGTACAACTATTCAAGAAAAGGGCCCATGGTAACTTTAAAGGACCTTGACTTCTTCATATCACTTGCACAAAAAGAAGGCTCCCTAACAGGCTCTAAGGGCACCTTCTTAAAAGCTGCCACTGAATTCAGTGAGCTCAGGGTAAAGAACATCATGGTCCCTAAGAGCAGGGCCACAGTACTCAACTCTGACATAAGCATGGCAGAGGTCACAGAGATAATTAAAAGGGACATGTACACAAGATATCCAGTTATCAATAATAACGGCACTTACATCGGTATACTAAACGCAAAAGACTTCCTTTTGAACATAGAAAAATGCGAAGCAGAGAACAGCATATTGGAGATCTTAAGGCCGGCCTTTTGGACCAATGAGTTCATGAAGGTGGACTTTG
>JAKLHL010000234.1 GCA_022710165.1 Bdellovibrionales bacterium
ATAAAAGCACAAAGACCGGCCTTTGATTTACTCCCTGTACCTGTTGCTCCTTCGTCACGGATCTCTCCGCCGACACCGGTTGCAGCGCCTGGGAAAGGCGATATCGCTGTCGGATGGTTGTGGGTCTCCACCTTTGCGATTATATCTACCTGTTCTTTACTGTACGTATAGACCTTGTCAGAGCTTCGACGAGGTTCGAACCATTCGCTTATCCCGCCTTCAAGAACGCAGGAGTTATCTGCATAAGCAACTACCGTGCCCTTTGGCTGTTTTGCGTGAGTGTTCTTTATCATGGCGAACAGCGACTTTTCTTTTTTCTGTCCGTCTACTATCCATTCTGCATTGAATATCTTGTGTCTGCAGTGTTCCGAGTTGACCTGACCGAACATCAAAAGTTCCACGTCTGTAGGGTTTCTTTTTATTCCTGTATATATATCGTAAAGATAATCTATTTCTTCGTCACTAAGCGCAAGCCCCATCTCTACATTTACCTTTTCCAGCGCTTCACGTCCCTTTTCAAGGACCTCTATATGGACCAGCGGGGCCGGTTCAGGATGGTTAAAAAGGTCCGACACGTCGTTATAAACACCTTCTGTCATCCTGTCGTAAAGTTTTGAGGCTGTCTTTGGGTCAAAGGCCTCGTCGTGATAGATACCCCTTTCAACCCTTCTAACGTCCTTAAAACCTACGTTATGGAAAATATCTGTTGCCTTGCTGGACCAAGGCGAGATGGTCCCTTTCCTTGGAGTTACATAAAAACCTTTTCCCTGCTTGAACTCACCCTTGCTGTCCAAAAGCTCCTTTACCCTTGAAAGCGTGGTAGAGTCTAGAGGCTTTTCCAGGTCCAAAAAATAAACATAGTTTGCGTTGGCTTTGTGGGCAAGTCTTTGGCCCTCGAACATCATTTGCATAGTCGTTTAACAGCCTCTGTATATTTAAGACGCGTCTGCTCAACTACTTCATTTGGAAGTGATGGTGCAGGAGGTCTTTTGTCCCAATTCAAACCGCTCAGGTAATCACGGACATACTGCTTGTCATAGCTTGGCTGTGACTTGCCTGGCACATACGAATCCTTAGGCCAGAACCTTGAGGAATCTGGAGTGAAGAGTTCGTCTATTATTATAAGCTCACCATCGATAGTTCCGAACTCGAACTTTGTGTCAGCTATTATTATGCCGACCTTTTCAGCATAGTCCGCCGCGAACTTATAAAGCTTAAGGCTTACATCACGCACCTTTTGGGCCATATCCTTTCCCAGCAGTTTTACGGCTTCCTCAAAAGGTATATTCTCGTCGTGCTCGCCAACGGCGGCCTTTGTTGAAGGAGTGAATATTGGTTCCTTAAGTTTTTGTGATTCAACGAGCCCGGGTTCAAGTTTTATCCCGCATATAGAGCCTGTCTTTTGGTACTCTTTAAGTCCGGAGCCGGTGATATAGCCCCTAACTATTGCCTCTATAGGCAGCATCTTTGCTTTCTTGACTATGACAGATCTTTCTGGAAGGTCGTTGTACTGTGTTTTTATATTAATGCCGGTTGGATTTTCAACGACTATGTGGTTCTTTATTATGTGAGCGGTAGCTCTGAACCAGTGATTAGAGAGCTGTGTAAGAAGTACTCCCTTTCCTGATATCGGAGTAGGAAGTATGCAGTCAAAGGCTGATATCCTGTCGCTTGCCACTATCAAAAGTTCATTAGTAGCCTCTGATTCATATATGTCCCTTACTTTTCCGCTCTTAATGAACTTAAAGTTACGCTCTGCCATTAGTCCCCCCTTATAATACCCTGTCGTATATTTTATCGACGTACTTAAAAACGT
>JAKLHL010000235.1 GCA_022710165.1 Bdellovibrionales bacterium
CAGGTCGCACGGCCCTCTTTCATATATTTAGAAAGCGGTATTACAGCGTCAAAAGAATCTGGCTCAGCCACTTGAAAGGCGGAACCCTTTAATCCCCTCCCCGAGCTTAGCATGAGCTCCAGATATCCCGAATACGCGGAAGCCTTTACCTTGCTGCCCAAAATACCCTGGACCTTATGTTTTATATCCTCATCTACGGAAAACTTTTTTGTAACGATAATGTGTGAGCTGGAATCAAGATAACGTTCAGAGATTATCTTTTTATAACCCTCAAAAGCTGAGAGTGAAAGCAACAGCGCGCCAACGCCTATGCCAAGCGTTGCGATGGTAAAGAACCTCGCTATACGATAAAAACCCCTCGGTTTGATAAAAAGGAATCTGGCCGCAAGCCTTAGTTCAAAGAGTATGTTCTTTAGCACTTTATGACCCTTATCCTGGTAGTACCTACTATCACTACGTCGTTATGTTTGAGGTCCTTTTTTTCTACCCTTATACCGTTAACAAAGGTGCCGTTGGTTGAGCCGGCATCTATGACAGCTATCTCGTCCCCCTGCACATAGAAGTTGCAGTGCTGTTTGGACGCCTTGTTATCTTCTATCCTTATGTCGGCTTCTTCTCTGCCAACGCTGAAGACACCATTGCCAAGCTTTAGTGTATCTACGGTGTCGTCTTCTTTCTTTATTTCCAGTTCCCAGGGCATTAACAAACCCCGCCTTTAGAATGAGAAATAAAGCTTGAACTCGAACGGATGCGGACGTGTAGCTATAGAGGCTATTTCGTCCCTCTTTATCTTTATCCAGTAATTTATAAGTTCTTTTGTGAACACATCGCCCTGGGTCAAATAATCATTGTCGGATTCCAGTGCATCAAGGGCGTCGTCAAGATATCTAGGAAGAAGCTCAACGCCTTTCCTTAGCTTAGAGATACTCTCTATGTCGTTCACAGCCTCTCCGCTCACATCCTTAGGGTCTATCTTGTTCTTTATACCGTCAGCTCCGGCAAGCACCACTGAGCTAAGAGCAAGGTAAGGGTTAGAGGCCATGTCAGGAGTTCTAAGCTCTATCCTTGTAAGTTCAGGATACTCCATTGAGTTCTGTATCCTTATCGCATTAAGCATGCTGTTCCTTCCGTAAGATACCGCTACAGGAGCGTCGTAACCTGGGACCAGCCTCTTGTAAGAATTAGTTGAAGGATTGGTCAAAGCGCAAAGGCTTCTCATGTGCTTTAGCACACCGCCTATGAACCATCTTGCCTCTTTGCTCAAACCGTCCTCGCTGGACTGATCACTGAACAGGTTCTTTCCGTTCCTGGCAAAATAGCTGTGTACGTGCCATCCGCTGCCAGGTGAATTGAACATAGGCTTAGGCATGAAGGTAATCTTTATGTTGTCCTGATCAGCGAGGTTGAATAACAAATATTTTATAGTGACTATGTGGTCTGCTGTAGTAAGCAGCAGTTCGAACTGAAACTCTATCTCTTGCTGGCCTTTCTTTCCTAGCTCGTGATGATGGTATTTAGTCCTTATGCCGAAGTCCTTCATCAGGCAGGTGGCCTTGTCACGGAAATCATCATACATGTCCATAGGGTTAACGGCGTGGTATGCGCTGGAATGAAGCTTCTCGTCAGACTCAAGATAGTAGTAAGAAGAGCTTCTTCTTGCATCGTACTTTACGTCCTTGAATATGTAGAACTCAACTTCTGAAGCAAGCATGACCTTATCGGCAAGGCCCTCGTTCTTTATGAACTCAGTGGCCTTTTGTGCAACGTATCTTGAATCTTGCGGA
>JAKLHL010000236.1 GCA_022710165.1 Bdellovibrionales bacterium
CAGCATCTCGTTGAACACAGAGGCTGTTTCTGCCGTCGCCATTGGAACGTCAGAGTTCAAGAGGGTCTGTTCTTCTGCTATCAAGAAGAAGTGTATCCAGTGGCCTCCTTCATGAGCTATTGTAGAGATATCCTCTATGTTGCCCTGATAATTTATAAGGACTATAGGTGCTATGCCGTGTCCGAAAGAATCACAATATGCTCCGCCCCTTTTGTTAGGACTTAACTTTGCATGGACCAGGCCGCAGCTGTACATGTTCTTGAAGGCCGAGCCAAAGGGTTCGTAGAAAGCGTCGAAAGTTCCCTGCAGCATCTCCATAGCTTCTGAGTATGTGTATTTTTTGTCTTCTATTCTGTCAGAAGAGTATGGTGCATAGACGTCTGCATTGTTGAAGTCCTTTATGCCAAGTATCTTTGCCTTAAGCTGCCAATACCTTTGTGCAAGTTTGAAATGTCTTTCAACAGAGCGGTGCATGGCCTCCACGACCTTGTTGTCTAGCTGACTGCTCTTATTCCTTACAGCTATTAGAGGGTAATAGCCCCTTCGTCCCTTCTCTATGAGCAGCATGTCCTGGATTATTGAATTGTAAACATGTGCATAAACATAGGAGTCCTGGTTGAACCTCTTAAGATAGGTCTCTGCAGCTTTTTGTCTTACGTCCCTGTCTTTATGCTCGACCAGGTTAACTAGTTCTGTCAGAGTGTAGGACCTTTCTTTCTTGTCCTCAGGTCCTTTGAACGTAAAGGAGTATTTGGACTCGAACATTTTCCTGAAATTGGACCAGGCGGAACTTCCGTTTATGTCCTTGTCTATTATCAGTTCCTCAAGTTCGTTAGAGAGCAGATACTGTTTTTTTGAGTTCAGCTTGTTGATGAAGTTCCTATAAGGATCGAGCACTTTTGCGCTTAGGACTTTCTTCTTGTAACTATCGCTGGTCCTTGCAAGGCTGTTCTCAAAGAAAGACAGGTTTTTGCCAATACGAGCTAGAGAAAGTTCAGCTTTTCCATTGAGGGCTTTAAGTTGCTCGTTATCAAGGTTCACATTGTATGTGTTGGAAAGGTAGCCCATGGGTACTATGGCCTTTTGCCAGATGGATTCATATTCCTTTATAGCCGTCAACACCTGTGCAGGACTGAGTTTTTCGTCGTCGATCTTTCCCTTATAGCTTTTCCTGAAGCTCTCTGATAGTGCTTCTGCTTTCTTGAGGTCGCCAAAGATATTCTTGTCCTTATAGCTCGAGTAAAGGAAGCTAAGGTCCCACTCAGGCAGCTGGTTGCTTATCTTTGCTTTTTTTAAACAAGTTAAACCTTTCATAGTGTCTCCTGCATAAATGTTCGTAGCTGAGATCAAAAGTACCATTATGGCTGCTGTCTTAATCATACTATTCCTCTTTTTTATCCAAGATGGTTATCTCGGCTTTTTCTATGTTCTTGTTCTTGTTCTTGATCACCCTTATCCTTAAATTCTTCCACACCACTACAGTGTCTTTTTTTGGCAGTACACCGTTGAAAAGGTCAAGCATGAATCCGTTGAAAGACTGGAAGTCCTTGTCTTCCGGTATGTCCAGCTCATACCTGATGTTGAGGTCGTGAATAGGCTCTTCTCCGTCTATTATAAAGGTCTTTTCTGACTTGGCTGATTCCTCTGCGTCCTCAAGATCGTGCTCGTCCTCTATCTCTCCCACAAGCTCCTCAAGTATATCTTCCATCGTAACTATGCCGCTGAACTGGTCGTATTCGTCCTTTACAAGGAACATCTGGGTTTTTCTTGCCTTCA
>JAKLHL010000237.1 GCA_022710165.1 Bdellovibrionales bacterium
GTTTTTGTATCATCAAGGCACTCAAGGAAAGAACCAAAAAGGTCCAGGTTCCTTGATGTGAACTCGTCTATACCCATATATTCTGAAGAAGACACTTTCGCAAAATGTCTTATATGAGGGAATGAATTCCTGAATTGTGTATCAACCAGATAGTTTATGGCCATCCTTCCGGCCTTAAGTTCTTGATCCTTAAGCCTGCCGTCAACTATCATGCTGTGGAATTGTGCCTGTGCACCTTTATAAGGACCTGGCTCTATGGCTGAAAAGCTTACGTTCAAAAGGAACCTTTTAAGTACGTCAGGGGCCTCTATGCTGTTCTCGTATATGACCTCTTTAGGCGAGATAAGAACGACCTCTTTTATAAGCCCGTCAGCATTATTGACGCTGTTTGCCTTGAATTCCCCTGTACTATAATCAAGATACGCAAAGCTCCATCCGCCGTTTTGATCAGGGACTATTGAGCAAAGATAAGAGGACTGCTTGCTGCCTATCACCTGATTGTCATAGACCAGCGAAGGAGTAACTACCCTTGTTATCTCTCTTTTTACTATGCCTTTTGCTTTCTTTGGGTCTTCAACCTGCTCGCATATAGCGACACTAAAACCTTTCTGGGTCAGCTTTGATATATATGATGATACAGCATGATAGGGAACACCACACATTGGTATCGGGTTCTTTTTGTCCCTTGAGGTAAGGGCTATGCCAAGCACCGGGGCCGCCTTTAAAGCATCCTCGCTGAAAAGCTCATAGAAATCGCCCATCCTAAAGAAAAGGAGTTTGCCTGGGACCAGGTTCTTGGCCTCCATGTACTGCTTCATCATGGGGGTGAAGTTTTCCATATCAGACCCTTATATACCTTTTTTCTTTGATTTCAACTGCCCACAGGCGGCACTTATATCTACGCCCCTGCTATGCCTTACATTACAAACCACACCCCTTTCAACAAGGGCCTCATAAAAGTCATAAAGGGCCTTGTCAGTTGGGGTCTTGAATTCCGGCACCAAAGGATTACTGTTAAAAGGGATAAGGTTGATCTTTACATTAACGCCCTTCAAAAGATCTGCCAGCATGGCAGCGTCTTTCTTGGAGTCATTAAGGCCCGAGAATAATATATATTCTATTGTTACAAAGTCTTGTTTTTTAGGGGTAAGCCTCTTTAACAAAGCAACAAGTTCCCTCAAAGGATAAGCCTTGTTGACCGGCATTATCCTATCCCTTAGCTCGTCGGTGACAGCGTTCAAAGAAACTGCAAGCTTTGCATTGCAGCGCGACCTAAAATCCATGATCTTTGGCAGCACTCCGCAGGTTGACACAGTAAGTTTCCTAAGGCCAAATGCAAGTCCGTTATGGTCTGATATTACATCTATAGCGTCTATAACATTGTCCAGGTTATCCAGAGGCTCTCCCATACCCATAAAGACTATATTGGTTACGGACCTGTATCCTCCGTCGTCCACAGGGCATTTAAGGACATCCCTGGCATAGCTATTGGCTTCTTGTACTTGGGCAACTATCTCAGAAGCTGAAAGACTCCTTGTAAGTCCCTGCTTTGCAGTACAGCAAAAAGCGCAGGCCATCCTGCAGCCAACCTGGGTCGACACACAAAGTGTAAGCCTGTCCTCTTTAGGTATGAGAACGCTCTCTATAGTTTCTCCGTCGTAAAGTTTAAAAAGGAACTTAACACAGCCGTCCTTGGAGTTTTCTGTCTCTACGGTCTCTATTTTATATGGAGGATATTCAATGCTTAGTC
>JAKLHL010000238.1 GCA_022710165.1 Bdellovibrionales bacterium
CATCCTCGCTCATATAGAACACATCAGCCCCGTTAATATTAGAGTCCGTGGATGAATTTGCATGAAGACTTATAAAGACCTTTGCATTATCCCTGTTAGCTGTAAGGGTCCTTTCAGCAAGCGGAAGCTTCCTGTCATCAAGCCTGGTATAAGAAACATCGTATCCCATCTTTTCAAGTGCCTTGCCAAGTGCCCTAGAGAAAGTCAGAGTTATTTCTTTCTCGTATATCTTTTTGCCATCAAGTTCAGCCTTGGCACCAAGACCATCATCACCATCTCCACCATGACCAGGGTCTATGGCTACAAGTTTCCTTACAAATGAACATGAAAGTAATGGAGCTATACTGAACAAGACCTCTTTTGATATATATATAGTCCCTTTGTCTATCAATACCGGCCTTTCAAACAGCTCCACTTTGCCATCAACACTAACAGCTTCGCTTACCGGTGACATAGTGAAAACATGCTTTTCACTATTTAAGTTTATCTTATGAAGGCTTCTGTTATAGATCAGCTTTATATTTAAAGGTCCAAGGAAAGAACTAAGCCTTACATACTCCAGTCCATTGAATTCAATAGTGCGTAACTTTAGGGCAGAACCGTTCCTGTCCATATAAAGTTCAGCTCCGTAAACAACTGGACACAAAACTAAAATGGACAAAACCAAAAAAGCAAGTAACCTTTCCTTTATGAACGATATGCTCATCATAGACCTCGGTACTAATACGGCCATTTTCTCTGTCATAAAAGAGGAAAATGCCAGCCTGATTATAACCTATGAAAAAAGTATTACAACAAGGATAGGAGAAAATATCTCTAACAAGGACCACATAACTGATAGCGTCCTTGAGCGTAATATCAAGATGATAAGTGAAGAACTTGGCCACATTAGACAAAGGTTCAATATCAAGAACTCTTATGCCATGGCCACCGAGGCCATAAGATGTGCCGTTAACGGCAATGACTGTCTACAGGCCTTAAGTAAAGCCTGTAACGTTAACTTTGAAGCGATCTCTGGCGAGCATGAGGCAAGGCTCACAGAACTTGCATTAATGACGACCCAAACAATGTCCAAGGATATGGTCATCTGTGACATAGGCGGTGGTAGCACAGAACTAACTATAATAAAGAATAACAAGACCGAGCTACACAAGAGCCTGCCACTTGGAGTAGTAAGACTTGAATCTGAACTTAAGTTAACAGGCAACAGGATAGCTCACATACAGGCTGTAAAAAAGATAAACGAATTACTTTCTCCTCTAAAAAGCACAACTGAAACCCTTCTCCTTTGCGGTGGTACTGCTACCACCACAGCATCTATATTGCTCAAACTTGATAACTACGATCCTAAAAAGGTAGAGGGCTTTGAGCTGAAGAAAGAAGACACAGATGACCTGTTGAACGAACTCTACAGGATGGACGTGGAAAAAATAAAAAAGCTCTTAAGGACAGACACTGGAAGAAGTGATCTTATAACTGCTGGGGCCGTAATAATAAGGACACTATTTAATGTGTTCAGTCCTAAAAAAGTGATAATAAGCACGCTTGGACCTCGTCATGGATATATAATGGAACGTTTGGGTGTAAAAAGTCCCATCAATATAGTATATAGGTTGCTAAAATGAAGACAGATTTTGCGATATTGGTACCTACAAAGTTCGAGGCTCAGCTTGTCCCTGCAAAAATAAGGGACAAAGAGTTCTTTGTCATATCAGGGGTACTCCGTCTAACGACCAGGAAAATAAT
>JAKLHL010000239.1 GCA_022710165.1 Bdellovibrionales bacterium
AGTCCCTTGTGATTGCTCTGTCCTGTAAACCTTCCTTAATCCAGTTCAAGCAAAAATTAACAACGTTTGGCCTCCAGTGCTTGTTTGACTTCATCCAGACTTCTAATTCGTCTTGAAAGTCGCCTAGCTTTATGAACCACTGGAAGGTGTCCTTAACTTCTGGTGTTGTGCCGCATGTAATGCACTTTGGATCAACTAGCTCAATTGGTTCGAGAACTTTACCACAGACCTCACACTGGTTGCCCTTTTGGTCAGGTGCGCTACACGCTGGACATGTACCTTCAACATATCTGTCCGCCAAGAACATGTTACACTTTGGGCAGAACGCCTGGGTGACAGTCTTTCTCTCGATGTGGCCGTTCTTTAGGATCTTCAAGAAGAAATCCTGGGACGTCTTATGGTGCACAGGAAGAGAAGTCCTTGAGAAGTTATCATAAGATATGCCTAGATTTTTGAAATCTGTCTTCATATCCTCATAGTAAAAATCAACAAGCTCTCTTGGCGTAACGCCATCTTTTAGAGCCTTAATCTCTATTGCTGTTCCATGTTCGTCTGTTCCGCCTACATATAATATATCCGCGCCTTCTAACCTCTTGTACCTTACATAGGTATCTGCTGGAAGATAAGCCCCTGCTATGTGGCCTACATGGAGGGGGCCATTCGCATAGGGAAGAGCAGATGTGACAAGTATTCTTTCTCTCATGATTATTACTCCTATTATGTAGTTAATAGTGCTTAAAAAATATTTAAAAGGCTTTGTGAGAGAAAAGAAATGAACTAAGATCTATTCTTCCTTATGTCTTTCAAATCTTTTGAGTAACTCTTGCCTTTGTTTATCCACATATTCAGAATAGTTACCCCATCTGTTCCCACAATCCTTACAGTAACAGCATGGCGCATCACTTGTAACACAACACCCACCTAGTAAAATCTCTCTTTTTTGCTCCTTTTCATAAAGGTCAAGTGAAGGAAGACCATATACAATAGGCACAGTGTTCTTTGAGCCACATTTTGGGCAGATCATATCTTTATCCATATATATAATAGTTATTAAAAATATATAAGCATATGGAATATAAAATCAAATCTTTCCGCCGTAGAGCCTGTTCAGGCAATCATTACAATATGCCTTGTTCTTCTTATCAATATCATCGATATTTTTGGCATACTTCATTGCGCAACCTTCATTCATGCAGTTTGGTAGCCCTATCATCCGTCCCACAAGATATAATGACTCCTTAAGCAAGCGCTGCCTGATAGACTTTGCCCCTCTAGGGTATCCTTTCATTCCCGAGGTAGAGACAATGGCAATATCATTACCACACTCAATGTCACTAAATATTGGGCCATCAAAATTCCTCTTGTATAGCGGGGCATCAGTAATCACAAGCACTTTAACTAATGTATCGGAATCCGCTTTTTTAATAGCCTTCAGAAGTGCATCCCTAGAGAACGTGAAAAGCGGGAATGTGCAGTACTTTCTTTTCTTAAAGTTGTAAACACCCTTTGGCATTTTATATATCTCAACAGCCTTTGGATCTGTCTCTTCAAAAAAGCACAGCGCGTTAATACCAATGGCATTCCATAAAACCTTCTGGAACTCCTTCTGAAATCCTAAGAGAAACTTTCTGTCCAGCTTGCCTAGTGAAGA
>JAKLHL010000024.1 GCA_022710165.1 Bdellovibrionales bacterium
TGCAATTAAGAAGCTGAACAAGAAAGTCTCAATAGTAAATCACGACAGTACCCCTGGCTCCTTAAAATTCCTTGAATCATATACGGAGTTCTTCTCTCCTGACAAGGCAGAGAAGGCCCAAAAAGCGCTTGTAATAATAGTGGACGTGAACGACCTCTCAAAGATAGGAGCTGATGCTAAGGAGTACATAGACAGCATCCCTGACAAGGAAGTGTTCTTTATCTCCCACCACAAGACCAAAGCATTCGAGACTGGATGCGCTTACATGATATCAGAATCAGCTTCATCGACCGGTGAGATAATATATAACCTCATAAAGGATGAACTGGGCATAAAGCTCGACACAAGGACCGCGGAGGCTGTCTATACAGCGATAATAAGTGACACAAAGTCATTCAGGTACTCAAGGACCACCTCCCATTCCCACAGGATCGCAGCAGAACTTTTAGAGCTTGGAATAGATGCGGAAAGGATACAGTCAGAGGTGTTCGGCAGTAACAGCCTCGGTCAATTAAAGATACTTGGTTGCATGCTTCAGGACATAAAGACCACTGAGAGCGGAAAGGTGGCTTACGTTTATATCCCTTACACAACATTAAAGGAACATGATGTTTGCGCCGCTCAGACCAAGGGCTTCGTGAATCACCTCCTAACGATAAAAGGAGTTGAGGTGGCTGTGCTGTTCAGGCAGGATGCAGACAACAAGATAAAGGTGAGCATCAGGTCCAAAGGACACTATCCAATAGAGGAGTTCGCGATCAACTTTGGCGGCGGCGGACATAAGTTCGCGGCGACCTTTTATTCCAACATTAAAAAAGATGAACTTATAGAGAAAATAACTTCTGGTCTTGAAAAAGTAGTGAGCGACAAATGACCACTTATAAAGCAGTTATCGTAGAGATACAGACACCGGAATCTGAGGCCACCGACCTTGATGAGATAAAGAGCCTTGCAGAGACATCTGGTGCAAAGATAGTCGGGGTATTTTCTCAAAATCTCAAAAAACTAAACCCTGCTACATGCATAGGAAAGGGTAAGGTGGACGAGATACGGACCTTCATAGAAAAAGAGGACATCGAGACCGTAATATTCGATATGGAGCTCACCCCTTCACAGGAAAGCAATCTTGAAGAAGAACTCGGCGTAGATGTAACAGACAGATCTGGTCTTATAATAGAGATATTTGCACAGAGGGCGCGTACAAAAGAAGGCAAGATACAGGTCGATCTCGCTCTTCTGACCTATCAACTCTCCCGTCTAAAGGGAAAGGGCTTGGCGATGAGCAGGCTGGGCGGTGGCATCGGTACCAGAGGCCCTGGAGAAATGAAACTTGAGACGGATAGAAGGACCATAAAAGAAAAGATAATAAAATTAAAGAACGAACTAAAACTTATGGAGAAGAACCGCGACCTGCACAGGAAATATAGAGAGAAAAAGAACATACCTCAAATAGCAATAGCCGGTTATACCAACGCAGGAAAATCAACGCTGCTTAATCTACTGACCTCTGCTGGCGTTTTCGTAGAGGACAAATTATTCGCGACCCTTGATCCTACGACGAAGAGGTTGAAACTTTCAAATGGTAAACAGGCGATAATAACTGACACTGTCGGGTTCATAAAAAGGCTCCCACACCATCTGGTAGATGCATTTAAATCCACCTTTGAAGAGATAAAAGAAGCAGACGTGATACTCCACATAATAGATATATCCACACCTGAGTTCAACAATCACACCAACATAGTCAAGGAAGTCTTAAAGGACATGGATGCAGGCGATATCCCGGTAATTTACATCTACAACAAGATAGATGCTGTCGAGATATCCAAAGAGACCTTTCTTCGTTATCCAAAGCAGCGTCCATTCATAATGATGTCAGCACTAAAAGGCATCGGGCAAGAAGAGTTGTTAAAAAAGATAGAGGAACAGCTTGGTTTTTTCTGGGAAAAATTAACGTTGAAGATAGGACACGTAGATTCCTGGATACTTTCGTTCCTGCTCTCTAACGGCTACATAATAAGTCAGGACGAAAAAGACGACTACACCCTCATAGAAGTAGAACTGCCACGATCTCTTGCGGGAAAACTAAAGAAGAGTTTAAAGCCCGGACAGCTTTTATAGGTCATCACATCCTTACTATCTTGTTAGACCCAAAATAGAACTTTTCCATAGTTGCTGGTTTGAACTTCATCCCAATACTTTTTTGAATGTGTTCTGGCCTTATTTTTAACCTATCTACCGTGCCGCTAGGCGAGATAACGCCTGTAGCGATATATGCGTTCCTGATATTAGTGTTAATGTCCTTTACCTCTGAGAGGCCCTGATCAAAACATAAGGCACCGAATAATATAAGGAGGCCTTGATAAAGTTCTCCACTCTTACCGGACCTGTTCTTGTACCAGAAATCATAAAGCCCGCCGTTCCTTCCTCCCTCTGTATATTCACCGAACAGGGCTATATCACCTTCTTTGCCAAGCTCTCCGCCTTTTGAATCAATATAATCCACGAACTTTTGGGTCATTTCCATTTCATCGCCGCAATCAGCGAATATATGTTTGGTAAAAGTGTTGCTCTCTAATTTATCGAGAAGATCAAGACCATCCTGCCACTCGCTGTGCTCCATCAATCTTTCTTTTCTCACCATTGAAGACACCACATCTCCAGCCGTCTTTTCAAAGAACATATAATCAAAAGGCCCGAGTTCCAAAGACACCTTATCTATATCAGCATAATCCCACTCGCCAGAATCAGGATGTATGAAATAGAAACGCTCGTCCTCTGGCAAGGCCACAAGATATTCTTTCAAGCTTTTATTCAAGATCTTCGAGTTAAAGATAGTGGTTTCGTTCTTTAGGTCGTATTTTCCGCTAAGACGCCATTTACTCTCGTCGAACTCACCAGTAAGGACCTCCCTAAAGATCCAGCCCAGGTCTGTATATTCGTTCTTGAAAAGTTTTGTCTTGGCCTTGGAGTAATCCATGAATATGTCGATACCGTTCATGCTAAGCATTTCTATCTGCTTAAAATGCTCTATAAAGACCTTGTTCACAAATTCCCTTGTTTCTTTTGTTGAGTACTCAGGCTTATATTTAAGGTCCATAGCAAGTTCTTCTTTTTGCTCTGTCGTCATGTTAAGAAGAAGGCTCGGGTTATTTATCAGCGCAGGTGTCCACTGAGCAAGGACAGGGGTGCTGAATAAAACACAAAGTACAAAAATGATATATCTAATTTTCATATCCTAAAAACTCCTTTTACCTCTTAATTATCAATTTTGTGCCTTTTGTCACTCTTTCCATCATAGCCGGATTAAAGGTCATCTTTGACACGGTCTCTAGTGACTTTATATCAAGCCTGCTCTCGTCCTTAACTGAACCATCTGCATACATGACACCATTATCTACGAACACCATACGGACCACTTCAGACAAGGCCCTCTCAGAATCAAGTTCATTAGCGTATACAAGAATACCTATCAATAAAGCAAGGTCCGGTTCATTCTTTGCCAAGTGATCATAAAGCCCGCCTTCACGTCCCATCTCGCCATATTCACCGAAAAGTATTATGTTATCTTTTGCACTAAGGGCTCCGTCCTCTTCTGCTATATGTTCCATAAAGTTATCCACACTGGCTTCTATATCATTACCTGAGCAAAGTTCAGGCATATGTTTTTGCAAGAGTGACATGAATGAAGCAGGATCAGATCTTTTTGTAACATTATCAAAAGGCAACTTGTTCAAGGTCGTCCTATCAGGTTTTACAAGATCATCCTCGTAGATATCGTCATTAGTATAATCATCTTCGTAATAATCATCATCTTCATAGTATCTGGAGCCTTTGCCCTTCTTTACCCACTTCCTTGGCTTTACCTTGTTCTTGATAGCATTATTGGACTCATCTATCAGCTTATTAACATCATCCTCTGACAAAGGCAGGAATTTCGGCTTAATTGGAAGGCTCTCCGATCCAAAAACTATCTTGACCTTTGGGGCCTGTTCTTTCTTAACAAAAGAGAACAAGGAACCAAAAAGCTTAAGGCCTATAGCAGTCTTTTGCTGAACAGAAAGGTTGTCCATAAAACCCTTTCTTATCATCTCATCTATATAACCTTCTTTATTAACGCTGCTGAACAGGTCCTCTATGAAGCTCGCGTCCTCATTCGTGGAAAAGTCCAACTCTTTGATGTAATCATTCAGGGCAAGCATCATGTAGTATATATTCCTTATGTAAGAGTTAACCTCTTTACCCATGCTTTCTGATTCAAGTACTGCAGCCTCGAACACGTTACCTATGAAACTGACATCATTATTCTGTTTAAGAGCTTCCTCGTAGATCCTGGCTATGACTTTGCCAAGGTACAACTTGGCCTCATCACTAGGAGGAACTATCGTCCTCTCACCATAATCAAATATACCTACGCTGTTATCGCCGTAAACGTTCCTGTTACTACCATGAGGATCTGCATCTATGGTGTTCCCTGTAAGCATATATCCCAGTTCAATGGCCAGAACGGCCTTTGCTATCGTCTTAAAGTCTATTTCAGCTTTCTGTTCCTTGAGGTCATTGAAAGTCTTATTAGGTATAAGCTCCATGATGGAATAAGCCACCTTTTTATCATTCATGTCTGGTATCATGTTATCGCCGTAATACATCCACCTTGCAGGATCGAACTCCACTTTAACACCGTCTATAATTACACTAGAACCTTTATACTGCTTATACGAAAGTTCTGACTGCTCTGCGCTCCTTGTCATATCAAGCTCATTAGAGGATTGTTCGTATGCATTATCGACCAATGGCGAAAGGACCTTAAGGACATCGTTGAGCTCTGGGTGACGTCCCATGTTATTTATAGCCTTCTTTAATATCTCGTAGCTGTCCTCTATCTTCTTGTCAGAATTATCCCTCATTAAGCGTATGGCCACTAAGCCATTGTCTTTTAATTTACCTTCCACGACTATAAAAGATTTCCCTGCACCGAGTATCTTTCCGAGATATTGGAATTTATTCCTTATCTGTTTTGGCACATTGGTATTAAAGAGGTTCCAGACTTCCATCCTTGTAGGTTCAGAAGAATGCCCCTTAAAACGAGAAAAAGCCTTTCTTATGTTGTTTGGCACATAAGGACTTGAGTGCACCTGCTGAGCAAGTTTCCTTACGACAGGGTTATCATCATATTCAGCTATCCTTGCCAACGCTGTAGGGACATCGTTCATCCCCGAGCTCCCTTTAGAGTCGTTCTTTCCTGCTATCAAGAAAGAAGCGAACATAAAGAAGCGGCTATACTCTGGAAGTGCTTCTGCATAGCACTTGAACGCAAGCTTGGCCTTGTCAGATTCTGCTCCGTTCTGTATTACGGTCTTATCAAAAAGATAGTCGAACACATTTTCCCATTTAAGGCTGACCTCTTTCAGGAACTTTGACATTATCACTACCTGAGCCTCGAATGGGCTATACCAATAATCGTTGTAACGTTTTACCAGCTCTTCCTGAAGTTTCTTTTTCTCTTCTTGGTCCATGTTATTATGTTCATTAGAGAACACATCCACAGTCTTTGTAAGGGTCTCCTCTGTTACAGGATTACCAAGAAAGTCTATAAAAGTCTCTGCACGCTCTTTGGTCTTAATATACTTAGAGAAAAAGTATTCCCAACCAGAAGCTTTAATGTGGGCATTAAAAGAAAATACGTCTCGTATTTTATTCACGCTAGTCTTACGGCTGGCATAAAAGTCCAGATACTCTGAAAGTTTTTCTTGAGAAACAAGGTCCCTCGCTAATATCTGACCTAAGTCGTATTTAACACCAGAACCTATTTCTACATTCTTCATGAGTCCTTTAACTTTGGACTTTATGAGCTGGGCATACGCTTTCTTGTCCTCAGCATCGGTATGCAGGCCATACTTTTGAAGCAAGGTCTCAGACAAAAGGTCCAACAAAGGCTGTTTGGATTTGGTGACAGAAGGGTTATTCGATCTTTTATAGTATAGGCCGGCACTACTCATATCCCCTTGGCTCAGTTTTTCATCACCCTTATATTCAGGGTCGAACTTGTCAACATAGACACTTGGGTCCAGCAAGAGGCTGGTTATAAGTTCCATCTTCGCGTCAAAGTCCATTCCGGAGTTTCTTATTGAATCAACGATCCAAGCATTTATCTTGTTTAAAACATAATAGTTGGCAGGATACTCAAGGGCTATTCGCGCCATTACTGAGTGCATTTTTAATATCTGTTCTTTCAAAGGCAGTTCCTTAACAAAAAGCTCCATATAGAGGTCAAGCAGCGCGTCCATTTTCTGTTCTGAATACATCGTCTTTGAGTACTCATAGATATAATTTATAAAAATATTATGGATCTTTTCTGATCGTTCAAGCCCAGTACCTATTTCCAAGATGTGGTCTATAACAAAGTCGCTATGACTTATCTTATACAGGTAAAAGACAGAGGAAAGCCTGTTTGTCATATCCGGTGTTTCAGATAAGATATTCTTTATATTACGCTCTATCAGAGGATTTGATGATTCTCGCACATCGGATAGTTTTAAAAGGGAATTATATGCCGCGTCAAACTTCTTGGTATCTCTTGGCCAAAGGTCGAACTTGTTAGAAAAATCAATGAACCTGCCAATAACATCTTTCGTAACATCCCCTCTTTCAATATGCCAGACCGAGCCACACAAATTAACGATCAAAGTCCATTCAGACTCTCTGATCTCTGGCATCTCTGGACTGTACTGCATATAAAATTCCATGCTTGGAAGTAAACTTGGCAGCTTAGAAATAGATTCCAACATATCTTTAACATCAGAAAGGTTCTTGAACTGTTTTATGTCATCCAGCCAAACAAGGACTTTAGCTATATCGATCTGTTTTAAATAATCTTCAAAGTAGCGCTCCTCGCGCGAACGCATAAAGTTATACTCCCTCTTAGCAACAAGTTCAGGAGCACCCGGCCATACAGCCTCAGGTCCACTAGCGAATACTTTTAAAAGGTCCCTTACGTCATCCTTGTAGCTTGGACTGCTCTTATCAAAAGCGCCCAACGGATCATTTATCAAAAGATCGCTGGGACGGTTCTCAGTCTCTAGGCCAAATAAAAAAGCATAAGCTTTTTTAAGTTCTTCTGCAGGAAGTGTTTGTGATCCTTTTATTTCTAAAAGATGTTCAATAGCTTCTTTGCTGAGGTCCTTTCCTCCAAATTCTTTTTTAGACCGCCAAAAGACCATCCAGTCCTTGAAAGAAGAAGCGTTCCTATACGCCAGATCTTCCCTGGCCTTAATGGCCTCTTTAACCCTTTCGTCGTCAGGGCTAAACAATCTAAATATTCTTTGTACATCTGGATAAGGAAAGAAGACACCCTCGGAACTTAAGGTTATCCCATATATAACCTGGCCGTTATCCCTCATCAAACGCAAAAGGATGGCATCACTGCAGCCAAGAGAAAGCATCATATATGCTATACCGGATCTTTTGTTTGTACTGAATTCTTGCTTTATCCATTCAAACCAGTCAACGTTCATCTTGTGGTTAAAAAGGCTAGGCCAATCATATTTGTTCAAAATATTATCTCTTACGTCTGAAAAATTGAACCTTAGCTGGGCTGTCTTGTCTATTATATCCTGAACGTTCTTCAAGGCCTCGTCGTAGCTTTTGGAGTTTATAAAATTATTTATGGAGCTCTCAACACCCTTCAAATAAGGCCCAACCGGCGGCATTAACTTACCTGATGACAAATAAGTATTAAAGCCTTCCTTGCTTACCTGTAACCCATTTTCCACTGACTCCCTTATGTATGCCAGCGCATACAAAAGATGTGTGCAGCTTTCTGAGAGCTCTTTTTCAGGATAAGTGCCCCTGTTAGTCCTATCCAAGATAACATATTTAGTCCTTATAAGCTCACTTGCGAACAAAACCATAGGATCGGCGTTAGGGCTGTCTGTGAGGACAACTTTATCACCGTCGCTGTATATCTTTATTAGCCTGTCTGCAAAGGCCCTAAAGTCATCGGGTTCTTTTAACTCAAATATAATGGTCGATCTAAGGTCGTGGGCTATCTTATACTTGATCTTAGTTTCTAGCTCTTTTGCACGGACTTCTTTATTGATCCTGAGGGAGACCTCCTTTATTTTTGGGTCTATCAGGGTCTTCTCTTTATTGAACTTTATCCCCTTCTTATAGATACTTGTAAGTATGGCATCAACAACGAGCTGCCTGTCCTTAACGTCGCCGTGTGGATCATTAAGTATTTCGAATAAAAGTTTATCTGAGACCTTTATATCATTTTGACGCTTATCTCCAGGAGCACGTTCATCAGCAGATTTAGCTATTTTGTCGAAGACCCCAGAAGCACTCTCAGGATTATAGCCGCCGTATACAAGCATATAAACCGGTATTGCGTCAGCACTGAATTCTTCACCCTTGAAAGTAGCACCTAGATTATACCTCTTGTCTATCTCTTCGTGGACAAGTTCGTGCCCAAGTACATATGCCAGTTCGTCCTCGTTCTCAAACAATTCTATGAGACCACTAGTTATCCCTATGGTGACTTTCCCGTCATTATATTTTGTACAATATGCGTTTGGTATCCTGGATGGGACCAGTTTATAAGTTATGGCCCTTTCCTTGACATTGTATTTCTTGAAAAGTTTTTTTGTTATCTTCTGCATGTAGTTATTGAACAGCTTAGACTCTTCATCGGTCTGTGCAAAACAAGCACCGGACAAAAAGAACACTGAAAGGAATATGAATAATAATTTTCTCAATTTCACACACCTCAATAAACCAATGGCATTAGCAACACCTATATAATGCAAGAACTCTGCCACAAGCTAAAGTCAACAATATCAATTATTTATAGCTTTTAGCGGTGTCCCGGATCTATACTGCTGGCAAATATGGATACACTACTCTTGTTGACAACAATCTTAAGGGGCTTTATTTATCTTAAATGGCTAAAGATAAAAAATACAAAGTTGTGCCTTTCCTTTCAAGAAAAGAGATAGAGATCATCTGTAAGGACCTTGGCGAACAAATAAGTAATGACTATTCCCATTACGTCACAGACAAAATAGAACAGAACGATGACCCAAGGATAGTTGCCCTTTGCATACTTAAAGGCGGACTTTTCTTTGTCGCTGACATACTAAGGAACATAAAGATACCATTCGTGATAGATTTCGTTAAACTATCAAGCTACGGGAAAGACACCCGTTCAAGCGGAACAGTCACTATACTTCAGGACATATCCACGGACATTCGCGACAAGGACATCATTATATTCGACGAGATAGTGGACAGCGGAAGGACCCTTTCCTTCTATATAGAAAGGCTAAAAGCCGCAGAGCCAAGATCAATAAGAGTGTGTACGCTGATAGATAAAAAAGGCTGCCGTTCAGCAGACAGCAACGTAACTGCAGACTATGTAGGCATAGATGCAGGAGAAGAATTCCTTATAGGTTACGGTCTTGATCTTGGTGAAAGGTACAGGAACCTCCCGGACATTTACCAGCTGATAGAACAGTAAGTCCCTGCTAAAAATTTATACAGACACCTTAAAATTTAGTCATCTTTAGGACCTCTCCTTTTTAAATAAGTTCTTATAATCTTTGTTTTATTATTGATGGCCTACTATTTGCATAAAAGTTCTTAGAGGGGTTTAACTTCGGAGGTCTATCTTTAGATGAAAGAACTTCTCTTTGCAATTTTAATTGCATGTTTTTCCTTTCCGATCTTAGCACAAGATAATCCCGCCACCAGAATGATCGACCTTGAAGAATCCTTAATAGGATCGATAAAGAACGGTGACGAAATAAGATCACAACAGATAATAGATGAACTATCATACTGCCACTACGAGATGGACCCGATAATAAGGGACGCTGTAAAGAACTCTATCGCAGCAGCCATGGGCCAGGACGCCTCTATAGATTACAAGACCGTAGGCGAGGAATGCAAGGAGATAAGTTTTTCTTGGAGCAGGATAATACCTGAAAGCAAAAGGGAAAGGATAAAAGAAGTAGAGGCCTTACTGCTCTCAACATATCCTGAGGCTAAAGAGCAGGAAGAACAGTTCAGACTAAGGATATATGAGCTTTTGATCTCATATCTTTACGGCGGTATGGAGAACGTACCTTCAGACAAGAAAGATGTAACGATAGACCCCAATAGATGCATGATATCCAGACCTTTAAATAACGCTTATTAAAACAGGGGACTTCTTTTAATAGATTATCTCTATATTGTTACGTTTGCAGAACGCAATAAGAGCAAGCCGTGTTTTTTCTGGCCTTGAGAACCTCTCTATGTTTATCAAAAGATTCTTCATCTTTGAGCCTTCATCCAAATATTCAACCAAACAATACTGTCTATCTATCATAGTAAAGAACAGGACCTTAAAATACATCCGCTTTATCCTTGAGGCATCAAGCTCTATCCTGAAATAAGTTGGAAGTTCCTTGTGAGAATAGGTAAGTTTAGTCCCTTCGGTCTTAACATAGCTTGTCTTGGTCCAGATGAACTTCATCGCACAGATTATGAAAGGAAGGTATACGTCCGTTATAAAACCCGGCATCAGCTTATATCTTATGACCACATAAAAGCCTATGACGACAAGGAACATCCACTTGTCGGTAAAGAACCTGTACGAGTATTTCTCACTGGTTGACATAGTCACTGCACCCCAATAAACTAGCCGCGAAATGCCAGAAACAGGATCACGCCCATTAATAAGGACCGAAGACGTCATCGCAATGCTGATGATAATACCATCACTTTGGGTGACAAGTCCATCTGAGTATTACAGCCTTTTTAACGGCAATATAATCCTCTCAAAGCACACAACGGCGCTACTTTTGCTGTTCATTTTCGCCCTGCTTGCGGCTCTGTATCAGAACAGGGTCCAAAGGATAATAGATACCATAAAATCCGGGGTCAAGATCCCCGAGGTTACCATACAGGACCAGACCGTTCATCTTTGGAAGACAAAGTTCCAGGTGCTTAATGCCATAAGGGACTACCTGCCCTTCCTGCTTTGCATGCTAGCATACCAAAGGATCGTCACACTAATACCGCACTCACCTCACGCAGGCCTTGATAAGTTCTTCATGCAGATAGACGCTGATGTGGTCAATAATTTCAGGAACTACATAATAGGCCATTTTGGGACTTACAAAAGTTTTAACGACTTCCTGCACATCCTATACAAGACCTATATGATCTCTGTGCCTTTCGTGGCCATATATCTTTACATATTCAAGGAATACAGAAAATTCAGGGAATTCCTGCTCGCTATAGTTGCAGGACTTATACTCTCTCTCCTGGTAGATCTTTTTCTTCCAAGCATAGGAATGGATATATATACCAAAAAATTCCATGTTCACTGGGACGGGAGCATAAGTATCCCATCGCTGTATACCGCAATAGTGCTTTTCTACTCATTCAAGGTAGGCAAGACGCTTACGACGTTCTTTTTACCTTTCTCTATCCTTTTCTTCTTGGCTGACATACTCTCGTACTCAAATTATTTTGCCGCAATAATAACAAGCATAATCCTGGCAGCGATATCTATACCAACAGCTAGGCTGCTTATCTGGAGGTCACGACGTTGAATAATTTCATGTGGTTCACAAGGAAATATCTAAGGCCTCACTGGCCTAAGATAGCATTGGCTTTCGTTCTAGGTATAGTTGTCAGCATCATCCCTGTAGCTACTGTACAGCTCATAAAACCGACCTTAGACGGGGTCTTTGTGGGCAAGAACGTTTCAACCTTAAAGTTCGTGGCCCTGACCGTAGTCATCCTTTATTTTATTAACGGTGTGAGCAGGTATTTGCATTTCACCATGCAAAGAGGTATTGGCGAACTTTCATTGATGCATCTAAGGAACGACCTTTACTCTCACATGATAAGACTCCCCTTCTCAACTGTAACAAAACACCACTCCGGTGCAATGTTCACAAGGGTAATTAACGACGGGCAAAAGATACCTGAAGGTGTAATGCTGTCCTTTGACTTCATAAGGGAACCGATAACCTTCATAGGATTTCTTACTACGGCGATGATGGCAAGTTGGAAGCTTACCATTATGATACTCATAGTCGCTCCTTTTGTAGTTTTTGTAATAGCAAAAGTAGGCGGAACAGTAAAAAGATATACCCAAAGGAACCTTGAACAATATGGGACCTTGGGCTCGGCCCTTAACGAGACCTTTAACGGACTAAGGGTAATAAAGGCCTTCTCCATAGAAGTACTGATGAAAGCCAAGTTCCTTGATATAAACAGGACGCTCTACAAGGTCATCTTCAAGACTTACAAGGTCGAAGAACTTTCAACCCCGCTGGTTGAGTTCATAGGGAGCTTGATAACAGCTCTTGTAATATATATCGGCGGACTTTGGGTCATTAACGGCAGTGTCACTCAAGGTGAATTCATGACCGTAATAGTCACACTTGGTCTTGCTCAGGGACCAATAAAAAAAATAAAC